>JAEYPG010000624.1 GCA_023410975.1 Pseudomonadota bacterium | reverse complement strand
GATCTGGGCCATGGAGCAGTGCGGCTGGGTCCAGGCCAAGGCCGCGCGGCTGCTGCGCGTGACGCCGCGCCAGCTGGGCTACGCGCTGCTCAAGCACCGCATCGAGGTGCGCAAGTTCTGACCGCCTCCCGTTCGGGCTGGGCCTGACGAAGCCCTCTGTACCCGCTGCTGCAGGCCTTTCGACAAGCTCAGGGCGAACGGAAAAGGCGAATCACACCATCGGCGGCTCCGTCTGCCGCTGCCACGCGCGGTGCAGCGCGATGCGGCGGATGAACTCCTCGGCCGCCCCGGCCACCTGGTCGTCCGCCACGAACAGCAGGCCCGGGTCGCCGCCGTCCTCCGGCAGCGTCGTCACGCCGGCGGCCTGCAGCAGCGTGGCAGCGGCAATGGGCACCAGCAGCGGCTTGCAGTGGCGGTACTGCTGCTGCACGAATTCCACCGCCAGGCCATCCGCAGCCATCGTGGCGGCGGCACCCGCGCCCGGCGGCAGCATGACCGCGTCGAAGAGCACGCTGGGCGCGGCCTCAATGGTCACTTCCACCGGCAGCGGATCGCCCGTGCTGCTCTGCACCGACCCCAGCTTGGCGCCCACATAGCGCGGCACCGCGCCCGCCTGCACCAGCGCCTGGTACACCGCCTCCAGCGCCGCGCCGTCCACGCCGTCGCCCACCAGCAGCGCGATGCGCCGTGCCAGGATGCGCCCGTCCCCGGGCCGCGCCAGCAGCGACAGGGCCGGGGACACGGCCACCTCGGGCGACTCGACGGGCGGGCGCGCCGGCGGCAGCGGGTCGGGCAGGGTGCTCATGCCCAGGTCCTGCCCCACGGTGGCGGCCAGGTTCTCGTCGATATTGCGCACCATCGCGATCACGCGCTCGCGGATGGCCGGCGTCTGCACTCGCGTCAGCTCGAAGCGCAGGGCGCGCGCGATGTGGTACTGCTCCACCGGCGTCTGGCTGGCGTAAAAAAGCCGCGCCTGCGTGTAGTGGTCGGCGAACTTCTCGGGCTTGGCGCGCAGCTTCGTGGGCTCGGCCGTGGCCTGTTGCGCCAGCAACCGCTCGGCGTAGCTCGTGAAGCCGCTGGCGGCGCCGGCCTGGTGCGGGCAGCCGCCGGCCAGCGAGTTGGGCTCGTAGCTCACCCGCCCGCGGAAGATGCCGTGCTGGTGGAAGCCGTCGCGCTGGTTGTTGTGCACCTGCGCCACCGGGGCGTTGATCGGGATGAGGTGGAAATTGGGCCCGCCCAGCCGCGTGATCTGCGTGTCCAGGTAGGAGAAATTGCGGCCCTGCAGCAGCGGGTCGTTGGTGAAGTCGATGCCCGGAACGACGTGCTGCGTGCAGAAGGCGATCTGCTCGGTCTCGCCGAAGAAATAGTCGGGGTTGCGGTCCAGCACCAGACGCCCGACGGTGCGCAGCGGCGCCAGTTCCTCCGGCACGATCTTGGTCGAGTCCAGCACGTCGAAGCTCCAGCCGGCGGCCTGCTCCTCGGTGAAGGTCTGGATCTGCAGCAGGTACTCGGGGAAGGCGCCGCCCTCGATGGCCTCCCACAGGTCGCGGCGGTGGAAGTCGGGGTCGGCGCCGTTGATCTTCACCGCCTCGTCCCAGTCCAGCGAGTGCGTGCCCAGCACCGGCGTCCAGTGGAACTTCACCAGCGTGGCGGCGCCTTCGGCGTTGATGAGGCGGAAGGTGTGCACCCCGAAGCCCTGCATCGTGCGGTAGCTGCGCGGGATGGCCCGGTCGCTCAGGTGCCACATGATCATGTGGGCCGACTCGGGCGAAAGGCTGATGAAGTCCCAGAAGGTGTCGTGTGCGCTGGCGGCCTGCGGCATCGCATGGTGCGGCTCGGGCTTCACGGCATGGATCAGGTCCGGGAACTTCATCGCGTCCTGGATGAAGAACACCGGGATGTTGTTGCCCACGAGGTCCCAATTGCCCTCGTCGGTATAGAACTTGACGGCAAAGCCGCGCACGTCGCGCACCGCGTCGGCGCTGCCGCGCTCGCCGGCCACGGTGGAGAAGCGCACGAACACCGGCGTCTTCTTGCCCACCTTGGCAAAGGGCGCGGCGCGGGTCAGCGCCGTGATGTCCTCGGTGCACTCGAAGTAGCCGTGCGCGCCGGAGCCGCGGGCATGGACCACGCGCTCGGGAATGCGCTCGTGGTCGAAGTGCGTGATCTTCTCGCGCAGGATGAAGTCTTCCAGCAGCGTGGGGCCGCGCTCGCCCAGGCGCAGCGAGTGCTGGTTGTCCGCCACCGGCACGCCCTGGTTGGTGGTGATGGCTCGGCCGCCGGAGTCGATGCGGTGCCGCTGCAGCGGGCCGTTGTTCGGGTTGGTGCCGGGGTCGGCCTTGCTGCCGTTCTTGGCCGAGGTGTTGTCCTCGGTGATGGTGCTGGCCGTGACGTCGAGGTTGTCCGGCTGCACATGCGCGCCTTCGGGCGCCGGCACCGCCTGGCCGGCCTGCGCATACTCGGCGGCCTTGTTCGGGTTGTGCGGCATGCCGGCAGCCAGCGCCTCGGTGCCGTCGTACTTGGCCTCCAGCCGGTCGGCTGCGGCAAGGTTGCGCACGGCGGCGTTGTCGCTGCTGGTGCCGCTGCCCAGCGCCGTGGCGGCGCGCTCCAGCAGGCTGCGCCGCGTGCGCTTGGCGGGCTTGGCCTCGGCGGCGGGCCCGGACATCGACTGCTTGGCGCTGGTGGTGACGCTCTTCTTCGTTGCGGCGCCGGCGGGCTGGTCGGACTCGGAGGGAGCGTTGGCTGCCGGAGTATTTTTCGTGGCCATGGTCGTTCCTGCGTTGGTGGGAAGCGCAGGAGCCAAGGCAATCGGAATTCCCGTCAGCCCGGAAGCCACCGCTTCAAGCCCGACAGGCCGTCTCGCTCAGTTGACATAAGCTGCATTGCCAAGACAAACACGGTGCGGCAGCGGCTGGCCACCATCGAGGAATTGACAGGCCCTTGGGGCAACGCCACGCGCGCCCTTGGAAATCCACATGGCGCTGCGGCTGTGGAGCCTGCGCACGCCGGGTCCGCGTTGAACGAAGCGCCGGCGCGGCGCCCGGCCGCTCAGAACAACCGCATGCTGTCCAGCAGCCGCAGCTTGGTGTTGAGCACGTGCACCCGCATGGCTTGCGCCGCCTCGTGCGGCAGGCGCCGCGCGATGGCGTTGTAGATGGCCTCGTGCTCGGCGTGCGTGCCGCGCAGCTGCTCGCGGCTGCGCTGGTCGCGCGCGCTGCTGAACACGTCCACGAACTGCCGCACGGGCACGACCGTGGTCAGCGTGGTGATGAAGAAGGGGTTGCGCGAGGCGCGGACGATGGCGGCGTGGAACTGCGTGTCGGCCTCGGCGCTGGCCTGGCCGCCGTCCATGGCGGCGTACAGCGCGTCCAAGCCGGCGCGGATGGCGCGCAGGTCGTCTTCCTCCCAGTTGTCGGCCGCCGCGGCGGCGGCGCCAGCCTCGATGCAGCTGCGGAAGTCGTAGAAGCGCTCCACGTCCGCCAGGCTGTGGATCGGCGGCGTGGCCACGCCGGCCGAGGCCACTTTCGGCGCAACCACCTGGCTGCCCGAGCCGCGCCGGGTTTCGATGATCCCGTCCGAGCGCAGCCGCGACAGCGCCTCGCGCACCGTCGAGCGGCCCACGCCGAAACGGGCGGCCAGCTCCTGCTCGGTGGGCAGCTTGCTGCCCTGCGCGTATTCGCCGCACAGGATCGCCTCCGCCATGCGGGCATGGATGCGGGCCGCCAGCGTGTCGGCCTCCGCGTCCGGCGCCTGCAAGCCGGTGTCGGAAGAGCGCTGGATCGGAATGGGAGTGGATGGGACGGCCATGGGAATTCGGTGCGCGTGGATCGTATGGAGCATGCGGCGGCAAGCGATGTGGTCAATGCGTACCGCGGCCCGCCGCCCGCCTACCGGCCGGTCCCGGGCTGGATGCCCGCCGCGCCGGCTTCCACCAGGGTGTGCGTGATGAACTCGCGCAGCCGCCGCTGCGCCGGGTTGCGCCCGTCGCGGCGCCAGGCCAGGTAGATCTCGGCCAGCACGTCCTGGCGCCACAGCGGGCGGAACTGCACGTTCTCGAAGCGCAGCTGGCTCGCGGACGCCGGCACGACGGCGATGCCGATGCCCGCCTGCACCAGCGCCATGATCGTGTGCGTCTGCCCGATGTGGTGCACGTAGTGCGGCCGCACGCCCGAGGCCACGAACAGCGCCTTGATCTTGTCGTGGAAGTACTTGCCTTCCTTCTCCGAGTACATCACCAGCGGCTGCCCTTCGACGTCCTCCAGCCCGATGCGCTGGCGCTGCGCCAGCGGATGGTCGCCCGGGACGACCAGCACCATGGGCTCGCGCACGATGCTCTGATAGTCGAGGTCGGTGTCCGAATGCAGCGGGCGCACGAAGGCCAGGTCCAGCGCCTCGGCGGCCAGCGCCCGGAACTGCTCCGCCGACACCATCTCCTCCAGCACGATGTCGATGCCGGGCAGCGCCTCCCGCGCCAGCCGCAGCATGCGCGGGATCAGCGCGTAGCCCGCGACGGCCGTGTAGCCCACCACGACCCGGCCGCTGTCTCCCCGGCCGGTCAGCCGCGCGCCGGCGGCCGCCTCGTCGGCCAGGCGCAGCAGCCGCAGCGCGTCCCGGTACAGCGACTCCCCGGCCGCGGTCAGCCGCACGCTGCGGCTGGTGCGCTCCAGCAGCCGCGCTCCCACGCCCTCCTCCAGCAGCTGGATCTGCCGGCTCAGCGGCGGCTGGGTCATGTGCAGCCGCGTGGCGGCCTTGCCGAAATGCAGCTCCTCCGACACGGCCACGAAGCAGCGCAACTGGAACAGGTCCATCAGCAATCCAAGAGTTGTATTGATCGATCCAAATTTGAGCTTAGACCTTTATGGATCGCGTTCCTACACTGGCCTGCAGACGTCGGAGCCGCACTGCACGGCCCCGCATGACTCCCGATCCAGAGTCCACCCAGGAGACAAGATGCCCCACCCTCATCCCGCGCTGTCGCTGCTGGCCGCCGCGGCGACGCTGCTGATCGCGGCCACGCCTGCGGCGGCGCAGCCCGGCGCCTATCCCAGCCGGCCCGTGACCCTCGTGGTGCCCTTCCCGCCCGGCGGCGGCACCGACACCGGCGCGCGCATCCTGGCCGAGCAGCTGACCCGCCGCTGGGGCCAGACGGTGGTGGTGGAGAACAAGGGCGGCGCCGCCGGCCAGATCGGCGCGGACCTGGTTGCCAAGGCCAAGGCCGACGGCTACACGCTGCTCATGGGCAACGTCGGCACGCAGTCCATCAACCCGTCGCTCTACAAGAAGCTGCCCTACGACGCCAGCAAGGCCTTCGCGCCCATCACGCTGGTGGCGGAGCTGCCGCTGGCGATGATGGTCAATCCCGGCGTGCCGGCGAAGAACGTCAAGGACTTCATCGCCTACGCCAAGTCCAAGCCCGGGCAGCTCAGCTACAGCAGCTCCGGCGCCGGCGGCGGCCCGCACCTGGCGGCCGAGATGTTCAAGGACAGCACCGGCGCCTTCATCGTGCACGTGCCCTACCGCGGCGGCGGCCCGGCGGTGTCGGACCTCATCGCCGGCCACGTGCAGCTGTCGTTCATGACGGTGTTCGAGGCCAGCGGCCACATCAAGGCCGGCAAGCTGCGCGCGCTGGCCGTCACCAGCGACAAGCGCGTGCCCGCGCTGGCCGAAGTGCCCACGCTGTCCGAAGCCGGCGTGCCGGGCTTCAACAGCATCTCCTGGATCGGCCTGCTCGCGCCCGCGGGCACGCCGCAGGACGTGGCGGACAAGGTGGCCGCCGACGTGCGCGCGGTCATGGCGCAGGAGGACGTGAAGAAGAAGTTCTCCGAGCTGGGCGCGATTCCCGCGGCCGGCACGCCAGCGTCCTTCGCCAAGCTCATCGACGACGACCGCAAGCGCTACGCCCAGATCATCCAGGACCGCAAGATCACGGTCGAGTAAGCCTCCCCGCACCACCGCGAAGGACTCCCCATGAAGCAGATCAGCACCATGCTGCGCGGCGTGGCGGCGCTGGGCGCGCTTGCCCTGGCCGCCGGCGCGCAGGCCCAGCAGGCCGCACAGGCGTTTCCCAACAAGCCCATCACCATCGTCGTGCCGGCCTCGCCGGGCGGGGCCATCGACATCGCGGCGCGGCTCATCGGCGCGCGCTTCACCGCGGCCTGGGGACAGCCGGTGACCATCGAGAACAAGGGCGGCGCCGCCGGCATGCTGGGCTCGGACTTCGTGGCCAAGGCCGCGCCCGACGGCCACACGCTGGCGCTGGTGGCCAGCAGCCACGCCATCAACCCCAGCCTCTACAAGAAGCTGCCCTTCGACACCATCAAGGGCTTCGAGCCCGTGGCGCAGACGCACGTGGTGCCGCTGATGCTGGTGGTGAACAAGGACATCCCGGCCAAGAACGTCACGGAGCTGGTGGGCTACCTGAAGGGCCACCCGGGCCAGGCGAGCTACGCCTCCAGCGGCAACGGCGGCGCGCCGCACATGTCGGCCGAGCTGTTCAAGAGCATGGCCGGCGTGGACATCGCGCACGTGCCCTACAAGGGCAGCACCGCCGCACACCCGGACCTGATCGCCGGCCGCACGGCGCTGATGTTCGACACCGTGGCCGCCGTGGCGCCGCAGGTCAAGGGCGGCAAGCTGCGCGCGCTGGCCGTGACCACGCCCAGGCGCTCAGGCCTGTTCCCGGAGCTGCCGACCATGGCCGAGGCCGGGCTCAAGGGCTACGAGACCAGCACCTGGGGCGGCCTGCTGGCGCCCGCGGGCACGCCCAAGGACGTGGTTGCCAAGCTCAACGCCGAGGTCAACAAGGCGCTGGCCGCACCCGAGGTCCGCGAAAAACTGGTTGCGGCCGGCATCGAGCCCGCCGGTGGCACGCCGCAGCAGTTCAGCGACTTCATCCAGTCCGAGATGGCGCGCTGGGCCAAGGTGGCCAGCAGCGCCGGCATCCAGCCCGAATGACGAGAAACGCCCTGAGCGCCGCTGCCCGCGCGCGACGGACGGATCGGTAGGTTCCCGAGCTCGCGTGCCGCGTGTCACGCCCCCGCCGGCCGCCGCGCCGCCAGCAGCGGTCGGGCGGCCGGGAACACCTGCCCCTCCTCCAGCGCGATGTGCTCCAGGTACAGGCCGGCGAACACGACGACCCCCTGGCGCAGCAGTTCCAGGTCGTAGCCGGTGTAGCCCGCGGCCAGCGCACTGAGCTGCGGGCCCAGCTCCAGCCAGTCCTCCTCCAGCCAGCCGTGGTCCTGCTGCAGCCGCTTGACCTGCTGCACCAGCGCCGCGTCGCCCTGCGCCAGCAGCAGCGGAAAGAGCTGCTCTTCCTCGTCCTCGTGATGGGCGCGTGCCTCGCCACTGAAGAACGCACAGATCGCCTCGGCCTGCGCGCGCGTTCGGTCATCCGCCCCCTGGGCCTCGATGCGGCTGAGCAGCTCGTGCAGCCGCTCCATCTGCACCACCACCTCGCGGTGCGTGCGGTCCAGCGAGGCCGTCAGGTCGACCGGCGGCACCGCGGGCCGTGCGGGCCGTCGGCGTTTGGCCAAAGCTTCTCGAACTAATCAAAGGCACAATTCCAGGCATCAATTCGTTCCCTCTTTTGCGCCCATGCCCGCTTCTCCTGATGCCACAAGCACTTACCAACGCCGCCTGGGCCCCCACCACTTTGCGCATCTGCGTGCCGTGGCGGACGGGCTGCCGATCCAGGCCTCGGCGCAGCGCTACCTGGGCGTGGAGCACGGCAACGCGGCGATGGCGGCACACCGGGCCGTTGTGCAGCGGCTGCGCTCCATCGCGCGGCGCGCGGGCGATCCGCGCTGGCGCTTGGTAGGGCTGGTGATCCGCGGGATCGAGGGCGATGAGCGCCCTGCCCTGGCCGACTGGGCCGCGGCCAACGGGCTGGAGGGCTGGAGCGAGGCGGAATTGCAGGAGCTGTACCGCCAGGCCTTTCCCGCCGAGCGGCGCAGCGCGCGCAACCAGCGGCTGCGCCAGCGCCAGATCGAGGCGCTGCGGGCGCTGGAGCAGTTGGCAGCGGAAGCGCCCAAGGCGTCGGACGCGATCACGGCGTGGTTCGACCCTCGCCTGGCGCAGCGGCTGCAGTCCCACGGCTTGCTGCTGCTGCAGGACCTGCAGACCGTGGTGGCGCGCGGCGGCTGCTGGTGGCGAGACATCGGGGCCATCGGCGTGACCAAGGCACGGCGCATCGAGAGCTATTTGCAGCAGTTGCTGCCCGGGGCCGACTCCGCCTCGGAGCCACTACCTTCGCTGGCGCTGGCCGCGGGTGTGCTGCAGGCCGTGCCCGGCGTGGACCGCCGCCCGCGCTTCGATCTGGTGGCGGCGCTGCCGCCGGGCCACAACCGAGCGGACTTCGCTGGCACCGCCATCACGGCCACCGGCGACGAGCAGGCAATCGAGCAGTGGGTGGCGGCACGCGCCGGCAGCCAAGCCACCGCGCGGGCGTACCGGCGCGAGGCGCAGCGCCTGCGGCTGTGGGCAGCAGTGGAA
>JAEYPG010000578.1 GCA_023410975.1 Pseudomonadota bacterium | reverse complement strand
CTTGGACACTCAGCCGATCTCCGCTGGCTGGCTCAGCTGCGCCGACACCAGCGGGATCTTCAAAAGAGGCTCGACGTGCGTCGCGCGCAGCTCGGCCATCCCTCCTCGCCGATCAGCGATCCAATCTACCAGCGCCTGTTCTTCGCGCTCCGCCGCATCACGGCGGAACTGACCGTGACTGAAAGGTCACTGCAACGAAGCGTCTCTACCAGCGGGATAACCTCGTGTTAGGTCCCTATCAAGGTAATGACGCTCTTTCACTTCTCTTCCCTGGTCGACTTTGAAGGTTCACGCGATGCTGGTGCCCCGCCCGAAGCGCCTGCGTGCGCGCATGCCCAAGCCCTACTTCCTGAGGCCGGGGCAGGCATCGTGCCGGGGCTGCGGTTGCGGCCTACCACCGCGCTCCTTCGCGCGCAGCCATTTCCTCATGGTGCTTGTCCGTCCTTGGCTCTATGGCGTGAGAGCCGTCGTGCTGCGGTCGCGCTCGCCAAGCTTGCGCTGCGTCGGGTGGCCGGGCGCGCATCCTCGCGCTTCAGCGAATGAGGAGCACCGGCAGCTTCGTCGAGGCCAGCACCTTCTGCGCCACCGAGCCCAGCATGGCGCCGCCCACGGCCCCGCGCCCGTGGCTGCCCATGACGATCAGATCGAAGCGGCCCGAATCGGCCAGGCGGGCAATCTCGCGCTCCGGGGTGCAGAGCTTGTGCAGGAAGGTCGGCTGAATGCCGTGCCGCTTGAGGAAGCTGCGCACCGGCCGCAGCACGCGCTCGGCATCACTTGCGTAGTAGCCCTCGACACTGGGCGGATCGGCCAGGGCGGCCGCGCGGTGCGGCAGCGGCGGCACGCCGTGAAAGACGGTCCACGCATGTCCGCCGTTGCACCAGCCCTCGTGCGACACCAGGTAGGCCAGCATGCGCTTGCTGCAGGTGCTGTCGTCCACGGCTACCAAGATCCTCATGCCAGTCATCCCCCTCGATGAAGACCGTAGCCTGCGCGACGAGTGTCGTCCGCGTCCAGCGAGCGCCGCGCCAGCTCGAACGGCAGCGCCATCACCAGCCCCGCCGCGACGCAAACCAGCCACATCGGCAGCGGCAAGGCCGTGAAGCTGAACAGCGCTGCAACGGCCGGCACGCTGGTGGCCAGGAACAAGGCCACCAGCGGCGCCAGCACCACCGGCAGCAGCGCCACGGCCATGCGGTTGAGCGTGAGCGTACCGGTCTTGTCCACGGCCAGCGCGCGCGGGCTGGAGAGGTCGCGCAGCGCGTCCAGCGCCCGGCCGGTGCGGCGCTCCTGCAGCACCGTCACGGCCATGATGATGACGACGAAGCCCAGCAGCGCCAGGGCCTCGCGCATGTCGCCCATGACAGCGTAGATGCCGCCAGCGCCCAGCAGCAGCCCGAACATCGGCTCGCGCACGACCTCGCCGCCGATGTGCAGCAGCGTGCGGCGCTGGCTGGTGCCCAAATCGTTCGGGCCCTCCCGGCGCAGCCGCTCGGCGGCTTCGCTGGGCGCCAGGCCCCGGCGGCAGGTCGCGTGGCATGCCCTCGCGGCCTCACGAAAGGTGCGGACGGCTCATGCGGCGCAGGATAAGCGCAGCCCCCGGCCGCCGCACACGCGGCCGGGGGCGCATGCGCTCACAGCTCCAGCGGCACGAAGTCGGCCTTGCCGATGTTGCACTCCGGGCAGCGCCAGCTCTCGGGCACGTCGGCCCAGGGCGTGCCGGCGGGAATGCCGTGCTCGGGCAGGCCGGCGGCTTCGTCATACACCAGCCCGCAAGCCGGGCACACGTAGGTCTTCATGGTGGCTCCTTTCAATGACGGCCCAGGAGGACAAGTCAGTCGCCGCCGTCGTGCGACTGTTCGGCATGGCTCGCTGAACCGGGCAGCAGCCCGTTGGGCGAGAGCTGCCACTGCCAGGCGCCGAGGCCCAGCACGCTCACCAGCAGCAGCCCGGCCAGCCAGCGGCGGTCCTTGCGCACCAGGTCGGGCCCCGTGCCGGGAATGCGGCCGGTGAGCATCGGCAGCGCCTGGTTCTGGCGCCGCAGCACGCTGGAGAGCGCCATGAGTCCCAGGTGCGCGCTGACGATGGCCAGGAAGCCGTTGGCGAAGAACTCGTGTACCTCCTCCAGCCACTCGCCGCCCCAGTCGCTGTAGGTGGCATAGCCACTGAGGGCGAGCGGCACGACGGTGAGCAGCATCAGGACCACGGCAGCGGCCATCAGCAGGTTCTGGCCCTGGCGCCAGTTGATGTGCGTGGCCGTGCCGTCGCTCCTCAGCGAGCGCAGCCAGGCCGGTGCGCCGGCGAGCTTGCGCCACGGTAGCGACAGCCGCGCATGGCGCGGCCCGACGAGCCCGTACACGATGCGAAAGCCCAGCAGCGCGGCCATCGTGTAGCCCAGGGTCACATGCAGCGCGCGCCAGTGCTCGGAATCGCCCGTCAGCCAGCCCCCGGCAAAGCTCAGTGCGAAGAGCCAGTGGAACATCCGGGTCGGCGCATCCGTGACGCGCCGGCCGCGCGCAGCCTGGGCAGGCACGGGACGGCCGGCGGCCGCCATCGTCTCGGCTTGGATCATGGTGGTCTCCTTGGGGAACTCAGTCCTGCCAGGCGCGGCGGTGGCGCTCGTCCAGCCCGGCGGGAAAGCGCAGGCCGCGCTCATTGAAGTTGCCGCGGTCGGCCCCGCTGTGGCAGGCGGCGCAGTTGGCGGCGCTCTTGACGCTGGCGTGCTTCCATACCGCGGCGTCGATGCCGCGGTGCTCGCGCTTGAACCAGCTCGACTGCGTGATGCGGTCCTGGGGCGGTTCCTCGGCAACGCGCTTGTAGGTGCCGGCGTGGGCTTGCAGCCAAGTCGCTAACTGCTGGACCGTCTTCTCGTCCAGCGACGCGTCCGTGCCGTAGTGCTTGTCCAGGCCCGACATCACGCGCTGCCACGAGGGCGCCGGCAGCATGCCGGGCGGGTAGGCGGTGTGGCAGGAGCCGCACTCCTGCGCGTAGGCCTTGGGCGTGTTCGCCGGCAGCAGCTGGCGCTCGCCGGCCTGGGCCGGGAGCGCCACCGCGAGGGCCAGCAGCAGCGAAGTGGCCCAGGGCAGGGATGGATGTGACGGCAAGGGGTGGAATGGAGCGTTCATCGACGTTCTCCTCGGTGATGGGTCGAGCCTCAGCGCATGAGGCCGAGCAGGTAGGCCAACACGTCGGCCTTCTCGGTGGCCGTGCATTCGCGCTGCGCGACGTCCTTGCAGTTGCGGCGGAACCACTTGTCGACCTTCGCGGTGTCCGTGAAGGCCTGTGGATTGAAGGCGGGCGCCAGCGCCGCGATGGACTTGCCGGTGCCGGCATGCTTGCCGGCGCTCGTGGGCGGGTTGCCATGGCACGAAGCGCAGGACCACTCGCCGCCATGGCGGCTGGTAAAGAAGACCCGGCCGCGCTCGGCCTGGCCCGCAGTGCCGGCCTGGGCGCTGAAGCGCTCCAGCTGCTGGGCTGCCGTGGTGTCGCCAGCCCGGGCCGTGCCGGCTGCCGCGGCCAGGCAGGCCGCCAGCATGGCCGCCGGCAGCCGGCGAGGGCGGCGTTGTTTGATCCAGGTCAGCTTGGCATTCATTGCGGGCTCCTCGGTGCGGTGCCGTTGCAGGCGTTGGAGGCATTCTTCGCAACGAGGCCTGAACGTTTCCTGAACCGGCTGTTCATCTGCGGTTCAGCCAAGACGCCGGAGACTGGCTGCATGGAATGCCTGCCCCCGCTCCTCCACGCCACCGCTCCCAGTACGGTGCGGCCCGCGCGCATCCGCCGGCGTGCGGCATGGCTGGTCGCGGCTGGGACGCTGTGCGCGGGCTTTCTGGCGCACGCCGGCGAGGGTGACCACGAGCGAGCCCGGGACGCCGTGCAGTCAGGCCAGGCGCTGGCGCTGCCCGTGCTGCTGGAGCGGCTGCAGCGGACCCACCCCGGCCAAGTGCTGGAGATCGAGCTCGAGCGCGACGGCGGGCGCTGGGTCTACGAGCTGAAGCTGCTGCAGCCTGGCGGCCAGGTGTTGAAGCTGGCGGTCGATGCCCGAACGGCCGAGGTGTTGAAGCAGCGCCCCAAGGGTCCGCAGCCGATGCAGGGGACGGCCCGGTGAGGGCCGGTCGAACACGGGGGAGCCGCCATGAGATTGCTGTTGGTTGAGGACGAACCCACCTTGCGCTCGCAGCTGCGCACCGGCCTGCAGCAGGCTGGCTATGCCGTGGACGAGGCCGACAACGGCCGCGACGCCGAGCACCTGGGGCTCACCGAGCCGTTCGACGCGGTCGTGCTCGACCTCGGGTTGCCGATCGTCGATGGTCTGACGGTGCTGCAGCGCTGGCGTGCCAGCGGGCGGACGATGCCGGTGCTCATCCTCACCGCCCGCGACAGCTGGCACGAGAAGGTGGCGGGGATCGACGCCGGTGCCGACGACTACCTGGCCAAGCCTTTCCACATGGAAGAACTGCTCGCGCGCGTGCGGGCCCTCATCCGGCGGGCCCAGGGGCTGGCGTCGCCGCTGCTGCGGTGTGGCGCCCTGACCCTGGACACCCGCGGCGGCCGCGTGAGCGTTGGCGGCCATCCGGTGAACCTGACCTCACACGAGTACCGGCTGCTGTCCTACCTGATGCACCGGCCCGGCCAGGTCGTGTCGCGCACGGAGCTCACCGAGCACCTGTACGCCCAGGACTTCGAGCGGGACTCCAACACGGTCGAGGTTTTCATCGCCCGGCTGCGCCGCAAGCTGCCTGCCGACAGCATCGAGACGGTGCGCGGCCTGGGTTACCGGCTCGCACCCGGGGCGTGAGGATGCACATGGCGTTGCCGCGGTCGCTGCACTGGCGCCTGCTGGCGGGCACGTTCGCGGCCACGGCCGTGGCCGTCCTGCTCGCGGGCTGGCTGCTGTCCGGGCTGTTCCGCGAACACGCCACCCGACAGTTCGTGGCGGCGCTGGCCATCGAGCTCGACCAGGTGACGGCGCGGTTCGAGGTGGATGCCAACGGGCAGCCCCAGCTCGATCCGGCGCGGCTGAGCGATCCGCGCTGGACCCGGCCGTACTCGGGCCTGTACTGGCAGATCGACGAGATAGCGGGCGCAGCGCCCCGACGCGGCGTGCTGCGCTCACGCTCGCTGTGGGACGCCGAGCTGCGGGCGCCTGCGGATGCGCCGGCGGATGGCGAAGTGCACGTGCACGAGGTCGACGGACCTGGGGGCTCCGAGCTGCTGCTGGTGGAGCGCACGGTGCGCATGGCTGCCGGCAGCGCCACGGCCTGGCGCCTGCTGGTGGCGGCCGATCGCGGTGACATGGCCGCGGCGGTGGGCCATTTCAATCGGCTCCTGGCGGCCTCGCTGGCGGTGCTGCTGGGCCTGCTCATGGCGGCGGCCACGGCACAGGTGGCCATGGGCCTGGCGCCGCTCAAGGCGCTGCGGCACGGGCTCAACGCCGTGCGCGAGGGCCGGCAGCAGTTGCTGGAGGGAGAATTTCCGCACGAGGTCCAGCCGTTGGTGGACGACTTCAACGGCGTGCTGCAGCGAAACACCGAGATCGTGGTGCGCGCGCGAACACAGGCCGGGAACCTGGCCCATGCCATCAAGACGCCGTTGGCCGTGATGGCACAGGGTGCGACTTCGGCACAGCAGCATCCCGAGGCGCTGGCGGCGTTGCCTGCATTCGTGACCGACCAGGTGGAGATGGTGCGTCGCCACGTCAACTGGCATCTGGCCCGCTCTCGTGCCGCGGCGGCGCAGGGCATGCCGGGTGTGCGCGCCGAGGTGGCACCCACCGTGCAAGCGCTCGTGCGTGTCATGTCGCACGTGCATGCCGAGCGCGGGCTGCGGTTCGACATCGCCGTCGTGGAGCCCAGACTGGCCTTCGCCGGGGAAGAGCAGGACCTGCAGGAGATGCTGGGCAACCTGATCGACAACGCCTGCAAGTGGGCGCGCAGCTCGGTGCATGTCGCGGCGTCCCGGGTACCGGAGGCAGGGACACCGCAGCTGCGCCTGGTCGTCGAAGACGACGGGCCGGGCATCGCGGCCGAGGAGCGCAAGCGCGCGCTGTCGCGCGGGGTGCGCCTGGACGAGGCCGCGCCCGGCAGTGGCCTGGGACTGGCGATCGTCCATGAGCTCGCCGAGCTCTACGGCGGCAAAGTGTCGCTGAGCAGCGGACGGCTCGGAGGACTGAAGGCCGAACTGCTGCTGCCCCGCACTCGTTCAGCGGTTCCTCCTGCAACAGTGCCCAATCACCTGGCTGCTGGCATTGCGGTTACCGACCGCCACGCCGGGCCCTGAACCACCCCCGAGCACGCCCCTCCAGACGACGGAAAGCTTGCCCGCGACATATCGCAGCGGGTGGAGAAAAGCGGCACGGCTGTAAGGTGGCAACCTGCCCTGGTCGTTGAGTTGCAAACGTCAGCGGTGGTACCCGCTCTGGCCTTGAGCCATCACGACGCGGAAGCTTTACCGGCACACGAGAAGGCCGCGGCGTCGCCCGGCTTGCGCAGCATCTTGTTGTCAATGTCGGCCGCATGCCGTTCCTCGACCTGGATCATCTGGCGGGCGAACTCCTCCAGCGTCACGGACTTGCCGGCCACCGCTTTGAGCAGTGCCCGAGACAAGGCCAGGCCCTCGGTTTCCAGCGGCTCCTTGCGTGCCGGCTCGGCTCGCCTAAACACCGGGACAGCGGGCTCTCACGAGACCCGGCACCGCTGCGCTGCGTGCCGGCCACGCATGGAGCGCCAGGGCCATGGCGACCAGGTCCGTGCCTATGAGCTCGCTGGCTTGGGGCGGTGCTCCGAGCATGGCGCATACAGCGGTCACGGACACGGGCTCGACGTTGAGGAACAGCGCGCCGACGCGGGCGCCGAGCCGGTGCACACCCGGGGTGAACGGGAGTGCCGCGGCCATCGAGATGTTCGGGTACCGGCGATGGTGGCCAGTGGCCTGGGGGCTGGCTTGATGGGGCGCGACCAGGCCATCGAAGCCGAGCCCGCGGGCCAGGCGACCATCTGGAACGGGTGGCAAGGCCGCACATGGCTGTGCTGGGCAAGCACCGCCGCGGCGCTGGAAGTGCCGGCAGTGGCTGAGGTACGCGATGCGGTATGGCAGGCTTGGGTGTGACGTCGGCTGGATTGCCGGCTGCAGCGGGGCGGCAAGGGTGTCATGGCAAGTTCGTTGAGTTCGCCACAAGCATAATTATGTGAAATTGGGTGCTGTCGCAACTGAGCGGGCGTGGCAATGTAGAGCTATGCCGCAGCGAAGTCTGCCTCGAGGACGACTGGCTGCGCCGTATGGGCCCGGCCCATTTCGGCCACATCAATTTTCGCGGCACGATGAGGTTTTGCGTCGAGCGCTTCGCGCAGTCGCTGATCGACGACCAGGGCAGCTCAGCAAGGCAGTTGCGGCTGGTTTGACCTGCTCGTCGCCTGCTCTGCCCGGTGGCTTTGCCGGCCTGCAGCCCGACACGCTGGACCCCGCACAAACTTTGATTTACGTCAGAACGCAGGGTTAACCCGTAACCCCTGCACATTGCTCTACTAACCACGCGGCAGCGTGGAAGCGCCGCGGGAGATGTCGTCAGCCAGCGAGCGCAGCAGCGGCACGTAGCGGGTGGCGATCTCGCGCTCGGAGACAGCGTGGCGCTGTAGCACGAGGTTGATGGCGCCGATGGCGTGCTCGCCGATGCGGATCGGAAACGCGATTGCCGTGACGCTTTCTTCGCCGGCCCACTCGCCCTTGTTGATGGCATAGCCGCGGCGGCGCGTGTCCCGCAGCACCTGCTTCACGTAGCCGGCGTCGCGAGCCATTTCGCCGATCGCATCCGTGCGCTCGCGCAGCAGCGACAGCGTCGCCTCGCGCTCCTCGTCCGCGCACCACGACAGCCACGCCCGCCCCAGCGACGACACCAGCATCGGGATGCGAATCCCAATGGTGGCGCGGTGTTGCGACAGCAGGCTCACCCGGTGCGTGGACTCGCGCACGATCATGAAGCCGCCGTCCGGCGTGGCCAGGTCGCTGGGCCAGGACAGCGCCCGCAGGTGCGCGCGCATGGCAGGCGCAGCCACCTGGTCGATCCAGTCCGCACCCACGTAGCCCTCGGAGAGACGGCGCACCTCGAAGCCCAGCGCGTAGGAGGTGCCGTCGTCCTTCTGGTGCACCAGGCCTTCGGCCTTGAGCGTCTCCAGCAGCCGCTTGACGGTCGTGCGATGCAGCCCCGTGATGCGCGCGAGCTCCACCACGCCGGCGATGCCGCCGGGCATGGAATTCAGGGCCCGCAGCACGGCCAGGCCTCGGGTCAGGCCACGGACTTCCCGGTACTGCGGGGTTTCGGGATTACCCGTGACGGGGGCCATGCGGGGCTCTCTTTTCGGTGCACTGTGTGCACCAACTATACGGCCCGCCCAGTGATGCCCAGACTTCGCCTCCATCACCGCCAGACGCGGATCAAGTCGCCAACCGGCAGCTTGCGACCCAAGGAGACAAGCCATGAACATCACTCGACGCGCCCTGTGCGCCGCTGCGGCGCTGGCCCTGGTGGCCGGCCCTTCGTGGGCCCAGGAGTGGCCCGCCAAGGCGCCCGTCAAGATCATCGTGCCGTACCCGGCCGGTGGAAACGCGGACTCCGCTGCGCGCGCCGTGGCCGAGGCTGTGTCGGCCAGCCTCAAGCAGACGATCGTCGTGGATAACCGGCCCGGTGCGTCCTCCGTGATCGGCACCGACGCCGTCGCCCGCTCTCCCGCTGACGGCTACACGGTGGGCGTGGTGTCGGACTCGCACGCCATCAACCAGGCCATCGCCCATCTGCCCAAGGGCAACGAGCTGCTGGGTGCGAAGGTGCCCTACGACGCGGTGCGCGACTTCGTGCCGGTGTCCGGCCTGATCCAGATCCCGCTGGTGCTGGTGGTCAGCCCCGCGGTGCCCGCGCGCAGCGTCAAGGACCTGGTGCAGCTGTCCAAGGGCAAGGGCGCGAGCTTCGGCTCGATGGGACCGGGCAGCCCGTGGTTCATCCACATGCACCAGCTCAACAAGCTCACCGGCGGCGATTTCATCGACGTGCCCTACAAGGGCCTGGCGCCTGCGGCCACCGACCTGCTGGGCGGCCAGATCCAGACGATGCTGATGCCGGTGCATTACGCGCAGCAGTACATCAAGAGCGGCAAGCTGGTGCCGCTGGCCACGCTGGGTTCGCAACGCCACCCGCTGTTGCCCAACGTGCCGACGCTCGCCGAGAGCGGTTATCCGGGCCTGGAGATCTCGAACTACCTCATGTTCGTGGCCCCGGCCGGCACGCCCAAGCCCATCGTGGAACGACTGGGACGCGAGTTCATCGCGGCACTCAAGCAGCCCGGCATGAAGGAAAAGCTGCTGCTCTCGGGTGACCCGTACCCGGCCGAGCCGGCGGAACTGACCACGCGGCTGCGCCGCGACATCGACACGTACGGGGCCGTGATCCAGGCCACCGTGAAGTAACGCATCCCCCCATCAACGAGACATTGCCATGAGCCAATCCAAGGATTTCGACACCGACGTGCTGGTGGTGGGCAGCGGCCCCATGGGTTCGACCACCGCGCTGGCGCTGGCCACCTATGGCGTGCGGGTGCACGTGGTCAACCGCTACAACTGGACCGCCAACACGCCGCGCGCGCACATCACCAACCAGCGCGCAGTGGAAGTGCTGCGCGACCTGGGCCTGGAAGAAGACACGCGCCGCTACGCGACGCCCTGGGAGTGGATGGGCGACACGCTCTTCACCACCAGCCTGGCCGGCCCGGAGATCGCGCGGCTGCGCACCTGGGGCACGGGCGACGACCGCAGCAGCGACTACCTGCAGGGCAGCCCCTGCTCGATGCTCGACATCCCCCAGGACAAGATGGAGCCGCTGCTGGTCAAGCACGCGGTCGAGCGCGGCGCGGTCTACTCGTTCAACACCGAGTACCTCTCGCACGAGCAGGACGCCGGCGGCGTGACGGTGCAGCTGCGCGACCTGCTCAGCGGCCGCGAGTACCAGCTGCGTGCCCGCTACTTGGTCGGCGCGGATGGCGCGCGCTCCAAGGTCATGGACGACGCGGGCCTCAAGCTCGAAGGCCAGCTCGCTCGTGCCTCGACGGCCTACGTGCTGTTCCGCGCAGACCTCTCGCGCTACGTCGCCCACCGGCCCAGCATCCTGTACTGGATCGTCACGTCCGACACGTCCTTCGGCGAGATCGGCATGGGGCTGCTGCGCGCCATCGAGCCGTGGAACCAGTGGATCGCCGGCTGGGGTTTCGACTTCACCAAGGGCGAGCCCGACTTCTCGCCCGAGGAGGTCAAGCGCAGGATTCGCGTCCTGGCGGGCGACCCGGACCTGGACATCGAGATCGACACCACGTCGGTGTGGTACGTCAACCAGGCACACGCGCCCATCTACTCCAGCGGGCGCGTCTTCTGCGGCGGCGATGCGGTGCACCGCCATCCGCCCTCCAGCGGCCTGGGCTCCAACACCTGCATGCAGGACGCCTTCAACCTGGCCTGGAAGCTCGCCTTCGTGGTCAAGGGCCATGCGGGCCAGAGCCTGCTGGACTCCTACACGCTGGAGCGTGCGCCGGTGGGCGAGCAGATCGTCAGGCGCGCCAACCAGTCGCGGCTGGACTACGCACCGCTGAACCGCTGCTTCCGTGATGCGGATGCGGCCGATCCGGTGGCCGCGGGCCTGGAGAAGCTCAGGGACCCTGGTCCCGAGGGCGTGGCCCGTCGTGCGGCGCTGGCCGAGGCCCTGAAGCTCAAGAACTACGAGTTCAACGCGCAGGGCGTGGAGCTCAACCAGCGCTGCGTTTCCAACGCCGTGGTCCCGGACCCCGATGCGGGCGAGGAGGCGTGGAAGCGCGACCCGCAACTCTACGTGCAGGCCACGACCCGGCCCGGCGCGAAGATTCCGCACGCCTGGCTGATCGGCTTGAACGGCCGCCGGGTCTCGACGCTGGACCTGGTGGGCAAGGGCAAGTTCACCCTCGTCACGGGCATCGCCGGCCAGGCCTGGGTCGAGGCTGCCAAGGCGCTGAACCTGCCGTACCTGCGCACGGTGCAGATCGGCACGCCGGGCGCACAGGACGTGTATTGCAACTGGCATGCGGTGCGCGAGATCGAGGAGGCTGGAGCGCTGCTGGTGCGCCCCGACGGTGTCGTGGCCTGGCGCCAGGCCCAGGGCGTTGACGGCGGCACCGAGCAGGCCCGGGAAGCGCTGCAGCAGGCACTGGCCGCGGTGCTGGCCCAGCCGGCGGCCGTGCAGCCGCGCGTGGCCGAGGTGGCGTGATGGAGCGCGCCTTCCTGGGCATGTCCCACACGCCGCTGATGGGTCTCAACCCGGTGGCGGCCCCTGTGGAGCAGGCACTTCAGGCCGCCATTGCCGCTGCCCGGGAGCAGGTGCGGGCCTTCGCGCCGGAGCTGGTGGTGCTGGTGGCGCCGGACCACTACAACGGCTTCTTCAACGAGCTGATGCCGCCGTTTTGCATCGGGACGGTCGCCCGCTCGGTGGGCGACTACTTGAGCCCGGCCGGCGATCTCAATGTCGATGCCGATGCGGCACTCGCCCTGGCCACGCGGCTTATGGACGAAGACTTTGACCTGGCTGTCTCGCGCCGCATGGTGGTGGACCACGGCTTTG
>JAEYPG010000530.1 GCA_023410975.1 Pseudomonadota bacterium | reverse complement strand
GATCTGGGGCACCGGCGGCATGAGCCACCAGCTGCAGGGCCAGCGCGCGGGGCTGATCAACCGCGAGTGGGACAACGCCTTCCTGGACAAGCTGATCAACGATCCGGAAGCCGCCGCCAGCATCCCGCACATCGACTACGTGCGCGAGGCCGGCAGCGAGGGCATCGAGCTGGTGATGTGGCTGATCGCGCGCGGCGCGATGAGCGACGTCAACGGCGGCCCGAAGCCGACGGTCAAGCACCGCTTCTATCACGTGCCCGCCTCCAACACGGCCGTGGGCCACCTCATCCTGGAGAACAACTGACATGAGCAACAAGACGATCAAGGTCGCGCTGGCGGGCGCCGGCGCCTTCGGCATCAAGCACCTGGACGGCATCAAGAACATCGATGGCGTCGAGGTGGTCTCGCTCGTCAGCCGTGACCTGGAGAAGACGCGCGAGGTGGCCGAGAAGTACGGCATCAAGCACGTGACCACCGATCTCGCCGACAGCCTGGCGCTGCCGGAGGTGGACGCCGTGATCCTGTGCACGCCCACGCAGATGCACGCCGCGCAGGCCATCCAGTGCCTGAAGGCCGGCAAGCACGTGCAGGTGGAGATTCCGCTGGCCGACAAGCTGGAGGACGCGCAGGAGGTGGTGCGGCTGCAGAAGGAGACGGGCCTGGTGGCGATGTGCGGCCACACCCGCCGCTTCAACCCCAGCCACCAGTGGATCCACAAGAAGATCGAGGCCGGCGAATTCAACATCCAGCAGATGGATGTGCAGACCTACTTCTTCCGCCGCACCAACATGAACGCGCTGGGCCAGCCGCGCAGCTGGACCGACCACCTGCTGTGGCACCACGCCGCGCACACGGTGGACCTGTTCGCCTACCAGGCCGGCAGCCCGATCGTGAAGGCCAACGCGGTGCAGGGCCCGATCCATCCGCAGCTGGGCATCGCCATGGACATGAGCATCCAGCTCAAGGCCGCCAACGGGGCGATCTGCACGCTGTCGCTGTCCTTCAACAACGACGGCCCGCTGGGCACCTTCTTCCGCTACATCGGCGACAGCGGCACCTACATCGCCCGCTACGACGACCTGGTCAGCGGCAAGGAGGAGAAGATCGACGTGTCCAAGGTGGACGTGTCGATGAACGGCATCGAGCTGCAGGACCGCGAGTTCTTCGCCGCCATCCGCGAAGGCCGCGAGCCCAACTCCAGCGTGTCGCAGGTGCTGGCCTGCTACGAGGTGCTGCACCAGCTGGAGCAGCAGCTCAACGCGGATCTGTAAGCCCTTTTCCCGTTCGCCCTGAGCTTGCCGAGGGGCCTGTTGCCCGGCTCTCCGGCAGGGCTTCGACAGGCTCAGCCCGAACGATTCTCTCTTCAGGAAGAACTTGCAAGGAATGAGCCTCATGCAGCAGCGTCGCATCGGTCCCTTCAGCGTCTCGGCCCTCGGGCTGGGCTGCATGAACCTCAGCCACGCCTACGGCGTGCCGCCCCCGCCGCAGGAGGGCGAGCGGCTGCTGCTGCGGGCGCTCGACCTGGGCGTCACGCTCTTCGACACCGCGGCCCTCTACGGCTTTGGCGCCAACGAGACGCTGGTCGGGCGGGCGCTCAAGCCTCACCGCGACCGCTTCACGCTCGCGAGCAAGGGCGGCATGGCCGGCGTCAAGGGCGAGGACGGGGTGACGCGCCGCGTCATCGACGGCCGCCCCGAGACGCTGCGCCGCAACTGCGAGGACAGCCTGCAGCGCCTGGGCGTGGAGGTGATCGACCTCTACTACCTGCACCGCCTGGACATGCAGGTGCCCATCGAGGAATCGGTGGGCGCCATGGCCGAGCTGGTGCGCGAAGGCAAGGTGCGCACGCTGGGCCTGTCCGAGGTGTCGGCCGCAACGCTGCGCCGCGCCCACGCCGTGCACCCCATTGCCGCGCTGCAGACCGAGTACTCGCTGTGGACGCGCAACCCGGAGATTGCGGTGCTGCAGGCTTGCCGCGAGCTGGGCGTGGCCTTCGTCGCCTTCAGCCCCGTGGGCCGCGGCTTCCTGGCCGGCGGGCTGACGGACGTGTCCACGCTGGACGCCAAGGACATCCGCCGCGCCATGCCGCGCTTCTCGCCGGAGAACTACGCGCGCAACCTGGCGTTGTTCGAGGGCCTGCAGCGCATCGCCCAGGCCCGCGGCTGCACCCCGGCGCAGCTGTCGCTGGCCTGGCTGCTGGCGCAGGGCGAGGACATCATCCCCATCCCCGGCACCACCAGCATCGCGCACCTGGAAGAGGACCTCGGCGCGGCGCACGTGACGCTGGACGCCGCGACGCTGGCCGAGCTGGATGCGCTGATCAACCAGCACACCGTGGCCGGTGCCCGCTACAACGCCGCCACGCAGCAGGAAATCGACACCGAGGAGTTCTGAGATGTTCCCGCGCCGCCGCCTGGTTGCCGCCGCGACACTGCTGCCGCTGGCCGGCACGGTGCGCGCGCAGCCGAAATTTCCATCGAAGCCGATCACGCTGATCGTGCCTTTCGCGCCCGGCGGCGTGGCGGACCTCACGGCCCGCGCCGTGGCCGAGCCCATGGCCAGGAGCCTGGGCCAGACCATCGTGGTGGACAACCGGCCCAGCGCCGGCAGCATCGTCGCCTCGCAGGCGGTGGCGCGCGCCGCGCCGGACGGGCACACGCTGCTCCTGATGAGCAACAGCAACGCGCTGAGCGTGTCGCTGTTCAAGAAACTGCCCTACGACACGCTGCGCGACTTCGCGCCCGTGGGGCTGCTGGGCGTGTTCGACATCGGCCTGTTCGTGCCCGCGGGCTCGCGCTTCAACCGGCTCCAGGACCTGGTTGCCCACGCCAAGGCGAACCCGGGCAAGCTGACCATCGCCACCATCTCCGCCGGCAGCACCCAGCACCTGGCGGCCGAGATGTTCAAGCGCGAGGCGGGCATCGACGCGCTGGTGGTCCCGTACAAGGGCACGCCGGCGGTAGTGAGCGCACTGCGCGGCGGCGAGGCCGACGTGGCCTTCGAGATCCTGGCGCCGGTGCTGGGGCAGGTGAGCGGCGGCGTGCTGCGGGCGCTGGCCGTGTCCTCCGACAAGCGCAACCCCGCGCTGCCGCAGGTGCCGACCGTGCAGGAGTCCGGGGTGCTGCGCTACGCGGTCGCCTCGTGGAACGCGCTGGCGGCGCCCGCGGGCACGCCGGCCGCCGTGATCGAGCGCCTGAACCAGGCCGCGCGCGAGGCGGTGGCCGATCCTTCGGTCCAGCAGCGCCTGGGTGCCCTGGGCGTGCGCCTGGCGTCCGGCACGCCGGCGCAGCTGGGCCAGCTGCTCAAGAGCGAGATCGCGCACTGGGGCACGGTGATCCGGGCGGCTGGCATCCAGCCCGAGTAGGGCGCCGTGGGCCGGCCGCAGGCTCCGGCTCGTCCGGCGCCGTGGGAGATGTCGCCACCGGCACGTCGGCTGCTCGCGAACCCGCGCAAGACCACGGGCGGCCCGCCGGGCATGCGTGCAGCGGCCACCGGCCCCGGTCCTTTCACTCTGTCGGCTGGAGGAAGCGCCATGGAGCAGACGAAGCAGGCAAGACGGACCCGGCTGCTGTTGGGCGTCGGCGTCGGGGCCTTGCTGGTCTGTGCGTGGGGCCGAAAACGTGCAGAAGGAGCTGCCATGGACCAACCGAATTTCCGACCGGCTCACCGCGAGCGCCTGTACGACACGGACGGGCAACGCGCTGCGGGCGCAGCCGAGGGAAAGCCCTCCCGCAGCGGCGAACAGGCGTGGCAAGGCCGTGAAGCGCCTGTCCACGGCACGGCGCCGGGGGACTTCAGCCATGGCGGCCTGGGCATGCGGGGCCAAGTGGCCGAGGCGCCGCACCTGGCCACGCCCGACGCCCCTGGCCCGGGACGCTCGGCGGCCGATGCGGGACGCTTCGAGGGCGGCGGCTTCCGTGCCTGGGGGCACGTGCCCGAGCCTCCGGTGGGCCATCGCTCCGCCGGGGCGCGGGTGGACGAGGACTTCGACCCCGACTACCTCCATTGGCGCGAGGAGCAGCTGCGCCAGCTCGACGAGGACTACCGGGCGTGGCGGCAGCACAAGTTCGCGGAGGATTTCAAGCAGTGGCGCAACCGGTCGTCCGGCGGGGCGGGCTGATCCAGGCGTCTTTCACTTGAGCGCTGACGCGCGTTGCCCGTTCGCCCTGAGCCTGTCGAAGGGCAGGCGCTCGGACGCCGCTGCAGGGCTTTGACAAGCTCAGCCCGAACGGGAATCTTCCGGTATCGACGAAGAGCTGGAATCAACCGCCGTTCCACAGTGCCGACATCGCCGCGCTGAAGCGCTGCGCGATGGCCTCGGCCTGCGGGTGGCGGCCCTCGCGGATCACCCAGCGCCCGGCCACCAGCACGTCGCGCCACGGCCGCGTGGGCCCGGCGAACAGCAGCGCAGCCAGCAGCCGCCCCGACGGCACGCCCAGCAGGCCGTCCGCGCCGGCATCCGCCACCAGCGCATCGGCGCGTGCAC
>JAEYPG010000506.1 GCA_023410975.1 Pseudomonadota bacterium | reverse complement strand
GTGCACGGTCAGGCCGTACTTCAGGCAGTGCACGCCGCCAGAGTTCTCCGCCACGTTGCCGCCGATGGTGCAGGCGATCTGGCTGCTCGGATCGGGCGCGTAGTAGAGGTTGTGCGGGGCTGCGGCCTCGCTGATGGCGAGGTTGCGCACGCCGCACTGCACGACCGCGGTGCGGCTGACCGGGTCGACCTTGAGGATCTTGTTGAACTTGGCCAGCGACAGCGTCACGCCCAGCGCGTGCGGCATGGCGCCGCCCGACAGGCCCGTGCCGGCGCCGCGCGCCACCACTGGCGCGCCGAGCCGGTGGCACTCGCGCAGCACCGCGGCCACCTGGGCCTCGGTCTCGGGCAGCGCCACGGCCAGCGGCGACTGCCGGTAGGCCGTGAGGCCGTCGCACTCGTAGGGCGTGGTTTCCTCGTCGCGCCACAGCAGCGCGTGCGCGGGCAGCACCGCCTGCAGCGCCGCCACCACCTGCGCGCAGCGCTGGGCGCGCTCGGCGGCGGAGGGCAGGTCTTGGGAAGCGTTCATGGACGGCCTCCTGTTGTGTGAAGAGTTGAAAGCGAGGGTCTGAAATGAAAACCGGCCCCTCGGGGCCGGTCTGAAGCGTCAGGCGATCAGTGGATCACCATCAGCGTGAAGGGCCAGACGTAGGCCTGCATCGTCACGAAGATGCCCACCAGGCAGGCCAGGGCCACCGAGTGGAAGAAGACGTAGCGCAGGATGTCGCCCTCGTGGTTGAACCAGCGCGTGGCGGTGGAGGCAACGACGATGGATTGTGCGTCGATCATCTTGCCCATGACGCCGCCCGAGGAGTTGGCCGCGCCCATGAGGTTGGCCGACAGCCCCAGCTGCTCCGCCGCCACCTTCTGCATGCCGCCGAAGAGCACGTTGGACGCCGTGTCCGAGCCCGTGAGCGCCACGCCCAGCCAGCCCATGAGCGTGCCGAAGAAGGGGTACATCCAGCCGGTGTTGGCGAAGGCCAGGCCCAGCGTGGTGTCGGTGCCCGAGAAGCGCGTGAGCGTGCCCAGCGCCAGCATCAGCACGATGGTCAGCAGCGAGTAGCGCACCAGCCACAGCGTGCGGAAGAAGGTCTTCACCAGCGCCACCGGGTTGTACTTCATCGCCAGGCCGCCCACGATGGCCGCCAGCAGGATGCCCGTGCCCGTGGCGGACAGCAGGTTGAAGGTGTAGATCGCGGCTTCCTTGTGCGGCGTCGGCACCACCGGCGGCACCTTCTCGATCAGGTTGTGCAGGCCGGCGATCGGGAACTTGGGCGCGTAGATGCCGTTCCAGAACTTCTTGACCTCGGGCAGGCCCCAGATGAAGACGAACAGCGTCAGGATGGCCCAGGGCAACCAGGCGCGGATCACGTCGGCCGTCGGGTGCTTGACCACCGGGGCCGGCGCCTTGGCCTCGCCGCCGTCCTTGTCATGCCCCTTGAGCGAAACCGAGGTCCAGATCGTCTTGGGCTTCCACACGCGCAGGAAGCTCACCAGCGACACCATCGAGACGATGGCGGCGATCACGTCCACCAGCTCCGGGCCGATGTAGTTGGAGACGAAGAACTGCGACAGGGCGAAGCTCGCGCCCGTCACCAGGATCGCGGGCCAGATCTCCATCATGGCCTTGCGCCCGGCGAAGGCCCAGATCAGCCAGAAGGGCACCAGCAGCGAGAAGAAGGGCAGCTGGCGGCCGATCATGGCCGAGACTTCCTGCAGGTCGTAGCCGTGCACCTGTGCCAGCGTGATCACCGGCGTGCCCAGCGCGCCGTAGGCCACCGGGGCGGTGTTGGCGATCAGCGACAGGCCCGAGGCGGCCAGCGGCGAGAAGCCCAGGCCGATCAGGATCGCCGCCGTCACCGCCACCGGCGTGCCGAAGCCCGCCGCGCCCTCGAAGAAGGCGCCGAAGGCGAAGGCGATCAGCAGCAGCTGCAGCCGGCGGTCCTGCGTGATGCCGGCAATCGAGTCCTGCAGGATCTTGAAGCTGCCGTTCTGCTCGGTGAGCTGGTGCAGGAAGATGATGTTGAGAACGATCCAGCCGATGGGCAGCAGGCCGGTGAGGCCGCCCAGGAAGGCCGCGTTGCCGGCCATCGAGGCCGGCATGCCGTAGGCGAAGACCGCGATGAGGAAGGCCGCCAGCAGGCCCAGGCCCGCGGCGATGTGCGCCTTGATGTGAAGGAAGCCCAGCGCCACCAGCATCACCACCACCGGGATCGCGCCCAGCAAGGTGGAGATGAACATGTTGCCGAAGGGGTCGTAGACCTGTTGCCAAACCATGGCTTGTCTCCCGAGATTCTTGAACCGCTTGATGGGCGACAACCACGGCACCCACTGGGGGCGCGACTGTAGAGATCAAGGCCCGCTTGGGAATGAAGATTCTTCATACCGGGCATGAGCCTTTTTCAAGAGCAGTCAGAAAGCTGTCAGCTTTGCCACCTTTGTCACGCCCGGCTGCGTCACGCCAGGATCAGCTTGAGCCATTCGGCGAAGGCGGCGCATTCCCAGCGCTCCAGCGTGCCGGGCTTCCAGCACAGGAAATGGTGGTGCGGCGAGGGCACGGTGCGGGATGACAGGCGCACCAGGCGGCCGTTGTCGAGCCATGTCTGTGCCAGGCGCAGCCGCGCCAGCGCCACGCCGAAGCCCGCGGCGGCGGCGTCGAGCATCAGCCCCACGTCGTTGAACTGCGCGCCGCCGCTGCGCGGCTCGGGCAGGGCGATGCCGCAGGCGCGGAACCACGTGCCCCAGGGCTCCAGCGGGCTGCGGATGAGCCGCGCGCGCGACACCACCTCGGCGGTGTCGAAGCCGTCGAAGGGGCCGGCCTCGTTGAGGTAATCGGGGCTGCACACCGGGCAGGCCACGTCGCGCAGCACGCACACCTGCTCCACGTCGGCCCAGGGGCCGGTGCCGTAGCGGATCTCGAAGTCCGCCTCCTCGGCCTTCACGTTCAGCAGCGGGATGGCCACCTGCATGATCAGCTCCACCTCGGGGTAGGCGTGGCGGAACAGCGCCAGCTTGGGCAGCAGGATCTCGCGCGAGAAGGTAGGCGTGACCGCCAGGCGCAGCCGCACCGGCGCGCCGGTGCGCGCGGCGCTGCCGGGCAGCTGCTGCAGCGCCAGCAGGCCCTGGCGCACGTGCGCCAGGTAGGCCGCGCCGTCGGCGCTGAGGGTGAAGTCATTGCGGGCGAAGAGCTTCACGCCCAGCTGCGATTCGAGCTGGCGCATGCGGTGGCTCACCGCGCTGGGCGTGACGCTGAGCTCCTCGGCCGCCAGCGTCACGCTGCGCAGTCGCGCCAGCGCCTCGAAGCTCAGCAGGCAGTGGATGGGCGGGATGCGCGGGGGGGTCATGAGTGGTTCATCTCCGTTCGCCCTGAGCTGGTCGAAGCGCCTGCAGCCCGGCCGTGCGACAGGGCTTCGGCAGAGCCTGTCCTGAGGCTGTCGACGGGCTCGGCCCGAACGGCAAGCCCATCAAGGCTCTGCCGTGAACACCGTCAGCACCCCCGTGTAGCCGTAGAGGTGGTGGTGGCCGATCTCGCCGCTGGCGAAGAAGCCTGCCAAGGGCACGTCGCCCAGGGCGTGCTGCAAGATCTGCAGCTCGGCCGAGGGTGCGCCGAAGTGCGCCCCGCCGCGCCCGGCGCAGCTGATGTAGATGGCTCCGGCGATGCGCGAGGCCGCGGCCAGCTCCGCGCCGCCAGTGCCCGGCGCCGCGGGCACCTCGATGCCCGCCTCGATTTCCTCGCGGATCTCGGCACAGATGCGCACCAGGTCGCGCCGCGCGGCCACGGCGTCGCGGTGGCAGAAGGCGAGCTGCTGGCCCACCTCCACCGCCTCGGCCAGCGCCACGCCGCGGCGCCCCGGCTCCAGCCCGATGAGGTGACGCACACGCGTGTTCTCGCCGAACTGGCCGCCGCGGGTGAGCGTGTTCTCGCGCGCGTCGCTCACGCCCGCGAGCGTGGAGCGCAGCCGCGGCAGCGCCACCGTGGGCTGCGACAGGTCCACGCCCGTGTCGGCCAGCAGCGCGTCCAGCGCCGGCTCGCCGTCGAGCTCCAGCACCAGGTGCTCGTTGGCCGCGGTCACGCGCCGCACCGGGCCCACCGGCGTGCAGCCCTGGGTCACGCGCGAGATCAGCCCCACCTGCTGCGTGAAGGCCACACCCGAGAGCCCGCCGCGGAACACGCCCTCGGCCACCTGCAGCGCCTGCGAGCGCGCCGAGGCCAGGCCGCCGAAGAGATAGCCCGAGGCCGTGCGCTCGCTCATCTCGGCCACGAGCTCGGCCAGCTCCGGCGTGGCGGGGTCGGCGTGCACCAGCGCGGTGTGCGCGGCCAGGGCCAGCGGGTGCGTGCCGGAGAACACCTGGAAGCTGCCCGCGGGCAGCCGTGCCAGCATCAGCACCAGCGCGGGCTCGTCGAAGTACTCCACGCCGCTGCCGCAGATGCCCACGCCCGTGCCGCCGACCCAGGCCACGCCGGGCCAGTCGTGGTGCAAGGCCTGCAGCAGCTCCTCCGCCTGCGCGGCGTAGAGGTCGCTGAAGTAGACGAAACCGAGGTTGGTGCCACCGCTGCGCTGGCGCTGCGATGCCCGCTGCGCGCGCAACTGCGCGTTGGCGAGCTCCAGGGCGTAGCGCCAGTCGGGATGCGTGGCGTGGGCGTGCAGGAAGGTGTCCATGGTGCAGTGTGTGGGCGCGTGTCCGGCGTTGTCATGCGGCAAGGCGGCAGCCGCGTTGCCATGGCGGCCGTGGATGCACGCCGCGCGGGCAAACCAGGCGCCAGGGGTGCAGTGCCATGCCGTGTCCGCGGGACGGGCACGCGCCGTGCGGGCCCTTATTTCGTGCTGCGCTTGCGCGCGGCGGTCTTGGCCGCGGGCGCCTCGGGGGTGTCAGGGGTGTCGTGGGTGCCGGTGGGCGGCTCGGCGCCCTGGGCTTCGGGCGCCTTCTTGGCGGCGGTGGCCTGCGCCATCGAGCTCGCCAGCGTGGCGCGCGCGGCTTCGGCGGCGGCGGCGCCGTCCTGCATCGCCTGCGCGGCGAGCTGGCCGAACTGCTGCGTCAGCGCGCTCCACCACTGCATCGGGTCCACGG
>JAEYPG010000464.1 GCA_023410975.1 Pseudomonadota bacterium | reverse complement strand
CGGCGCTTCAGCCCGCGCCGCGCCACGCTGATCGTGGCCGACGGCCTGCACCCGCGCCTGCTGGCGCAGGCGCTGCGCACGCTGGAGGGCCGCCGCGCCGCCTTCCGCCATCCGGTGCGGCTGCTGGTGGTGGCCGCTGCGCCTGAAAGCCTGCCGCCCTTGCAGTCCAGCGTGCCGCTGCTGCGCACGTCAGGCCGGCTGGCCCCGCCGCGCGGCGGGGTGCCGGTGTTCGACTTGCAAGCCGCGTAGCGCGCCATTGGCGCTGCGGCAACCGGCGCGGACACCGACCGCTTCTTTGCCCGAAAAGTCACAAAACTTTGGTGCGGGTACCATTTAGTTACAGTAGCCTGATCCGAATTACTTGAACCGGGCCTTGCTGCCCGAGGCGCAGCAAGGCAGGCGGATTCGCGTGGCGACCTGAAGGGGTGGCCATGCCGGGCCGTGACGTCTGCCAGCGACGCGCAACCACAGTGGCCGACGTATGAGGGAAGTACATGTCATGACGAAAAGCCCAGTCGTGGACTCGGTGCCATCGCGGAGCAATGCCGTGCGGGCAGGCTTGGTGGCTCCCTGGCCGCCTGCTGCCCGCGGCGGCCAGGCGAGCTGGAACCTGGAGTCCGAACCGCCGCTGGCGGCCGGCGAGAGCCCGTTGCAGGCGCACCCGCTGACGGCGCTGCAGCAGACCATGCTGCATCACGCCCTGGTCGCCGGCGGGTCGGCGTACCACCAGCAATTGCTCGCACGCTTCGACGGCGTGCTGGACACCGCTCGGCTGCGCCAGGCCTGGGGCCACGTGGTGGCGCGCCATGACGCGCTGCGCGGGCACTTCGCCTGGGACCGCGTCTCGCAGCCGCTGCACCTGGTGCCGGACTGCGAGCCGCCGAAGCTGGAGGTGGTGGTCATCGGCAGCGAGACGGTGCCCGACGAGGTGCTGGCGCCGGTGATCGAATCCGAGTTGTCGCGGGACCTGGGGCGCCCCTTCCAGCCCCAGCGCGAGCGTCCGATGCGGCTGCGCTTGCTGCGCGCCGGCCCGCGGCGCCACTGGCTGCTGTGGAGCTTCCACCACCTGATGCTCGACGGCCGCAGCGTGGCCGTGGTGCTGGAGGAGGTGCTGCAGGCTTACCGCCGCGATGCCGCGCCGATGTTGCCGGCGCCCGCGCTGGCGGACTGGCACGGCTGGCGCCTGGCGCGCGACCCGCTCGCCGCGGGGCGCCACTGGCAGGCCGTGCTGGCCGGTCTGGACGCTGGCGCCACGCTGGGCGTGGGCACCGGGCAGGGCGCCGATGCGATGCCGGAGGCCACGGAGCGCGTCGTGCTCGAAGGCCCGCTGCTGGAGACGGCCACGGCGCTGGTGGAGTCCGCCCATGCGACGCTGCATCACCTGCTGCTGGCGGCCTGGGGCGTGGCGGTGGCGTGGTCGCGCGGACGCCGCGACGTGATCGTCGGCACCGAACTGGCCGGCCGCGACGCGCCGGTGCCGGGCATCGAGCGCATGGTGGGCATGCTGACGGCCGCCGTGCCGGTGCGCGTGCGCTGGCAGCCCGGCGAGGGCTTGCGCACGCTGCTGGTACGGGTGCGCAACCAGGCGCTGGAGGCCCAGGCGGTACCGCCGGGCGCGCTGTCCGACGCGGTGAGCCCGGAAGGGCTGTGCGCCTCGGACGTGGTGGACCACCTGCTGCTGTGGCCGCAGTGGCCCGGCAGCGAACTCGCGCAACCGGTGGACGACAACGTGGCGATGAGCGCGGTGGATTTCCGCGCCAGCCGGCCCTTCGGCCTGGGTGTGTGGCTGCAGCCCACGGCCCAGGGCTGGGAGCTGGTGCTGCGCTCGCGCAGCACCAGCTGCGGCTCCGCGCGGCTGGCCGTGCTGGCCTGGCTGCTGCGCACCGTACTGGTGGAGGGCCTGGCGCAGCCGGACCTGTCGCTGGAGCTGCTCACGCCGACCGTGCCCAGCGCCGCGGCACCTGCGGCGGCGCCGCGCCGGGAGGCTCCTGCCCCGGCGCCTGCCGCACGGCCGGTGGTGGACGCCGCGGTGCTGGCGCGCATGGAAGCGGTGTGGGGGCAGGTGCTTGGGCGCCCGGTGCGGGCCCATGACGATTTCTTCCGCTGCGGCGGCGGCAGCCCGCAGGCGATGCGCCTGGTGGGCGCAATCAACCAGGAGTTCTCGGCCTCGCTGCGCTTGAGCGATCTCTACGCCGCGCGCACCCCGGCGGCGCTGGCGGCACGGGTGGAAGGCCCGGAGGATCGCCTGGCGCGCAGCCCGCGCGCCGATGGCGACGTGCCGTTGTCCGCGGCCCAGCGTGCGCTGTGGCGCCAGGAGCGCCTGCATCCGGGGCAGGCGGCCGAGCCCGTGGTCGATGCCTTCCGGGTGGAAGGCGCGCTGGACCTGGTGGCCCTGGAGCGGGCCTGGCAGGCCGTGGCGCTGCAACACGAGGCGCTGCGCACGGTGATCGTGGACGGCCCGCAGGGCCCGCGCCAGCGGGTGCTGGCCGTGGTGCCGTGCGTTCTGGAGCGCCACGCCGTGCAAGGCGCGGACGAGGCCGATGCGCTGGCGCGCGCGGCGCTGCAGGCGGAGGCGATCGCGCAA
>JAEYPG010000335.1 GCA_023410975.1 Pseudomonadota bacterium | reverse complement strand
GGTGGTGCCACCACGCTGGCACCATCGCCAGCACGCCCACGGCGCAGCCCCCGGCAAAGGCGGCCAGCACCACGATCACCAGCGGCGAGTGCCATGACTGGCCGAAGAACCAGTGCACGGTGACGGTGTGGCGGTTGTTGAGCGCGAACGCGAACAGCGCGAAGAAGAGGAAGGCCCGCAGGAGCCAGACGAGGAAGCGCATGGGCGGGCGATTCTAGCGAGGGCACACCCCGGCTCCGGGGGTGCTCGGCCGGCGCGGCGCGGCTTTCACGCCCGCGCGGCGCCCAAAAGGAAGCGGCGCCACGAGGGCGCCGCTGCGGAGATTTCCACGGACCAGGTCCGCGCGAGCTTCAGGAGGTGCCGAGCTCGGCGGGCTCCGGCGCGACGGGGACGTTGGCGTCCACCGCCTCGCGCAGCGCCTTGCCGGGCTTGAAGTGCGGCACCAGCTTCTCGGGGATCAGCACCGGCTCGCCGCTGCGGGGATTGCGCCCCATGCGCGGCGGGCGGCGGTTGATCGAGAAGCTGCCGAAGCCCCGGATCTCGATGCGGTGCCCGCGCGCCAGGGCGTCGGACATCGCGTCGAGGATGGTCTTGACCGCGAACTCGGTGTCGCGGTGCGTGAGCTGGCCGAAACGCTCGGCCAGCTCGGCCACGAGGTCGGAACGGGTCATGACCGCCGGGCCCCTTCAGTCTCAGCCGTTGTCGCGGTTGTCCAGCTTGGCGCGCAGCAGGGCGCCCAGGCTGGTCGTACCGGCGGTCTCGCGCTCGTTGCTCTGCGACAGGCGCTGCATGGCTTCCTGCTGGTCGGCGTTGTCCTTGGCCTTGATCGACAGCTGGATCGAACGCGTCTTGCGGTCGATGTTGATGATCATGGCGTTGACGTCGTCGCCTTCCTTGAGCACGTTGCGCGCGTCTTCGACGCGGTCGCGGCTGATCTCGGAAGCGCGCAGGTAACCCGTCACGTCCTCGGTCAGCTGGATCTCGGCGCCGCGCGGGTCGACGGTCTTCACCTTGCCGCTGACCAGCGAGCCGCGGTCATTGAGCGTGGTGAAGGTGGCGAACGGGTCGCCGTCGAGCTGCTTGATGCCCAGGCTGATGCGCTCGCGCTCCACGTCCACGGCCAGCACGATCGCTTCGACTTCCTGGCCCTTCTTGAAGTTGCGCACGGCGGCTTCGCCGGCCTCGTTCCAGGACAGGTCGGACAGGTGCACCAGGCCGTCGATGCCCTGGGCCAGGCCCACGAACACGCCGAAGTCGGTGATCGACTTGACCGGGCCCTTGACCTTGTCGCCGCGCTTGACGGTCTCGGCGAACTCTTCCCAGGGATTCGGCTTGCACTGCTTCATGCCCAGGGAGATGCGGCGCTTGTCCTCGTCGATCTCCAGGACCATGACTTCGACTTCCTCGCCCAGGGACACGACCTTGGCGGGAGCGACGTTCTTGTTGGTCCAGTCCATCTCGGAGACGTGCACCAGGCCTTCGATGCCCGGCTCGATCTCGACGAACGCGCCGTAGTCGGCGATGTTCGTGACCTTGCCGAACAGGCGGGTGCCGGCCGGGTAGCGGCGGGCCACGCCGTGCCACGGGTCATCGCCCAGCTGCTTCAGGCCCAGCGAGACGCGGTTCTTCTCGGCGTCGAACTTCAGCACCTTGGCGTCGAGCTCCTGGCCCACCTGGACCACTTCGCTCGGGTGGCGCACACGGCGCCAAGCCATGTCGGTGATGTGCAGCAGGCCGTCGATGCCGCCCAGGTCCACGAAGGCGCCGTACTCGGTGATGTTCTTCACCACGCCGTGGACGATGGCGCCCTCGGTCAGCGTCTCCAGCAGCTTGGCGCGCTCTTCGCCCATCGAGGCTTCGACCACCGCGCGGCGGCTCAGCACCACGTTGTTGCGCTTGCGGTCCAGCTTGATGACCTTGAACTCCATCGTCTTGCCTTCGTAAGGAGTCAGGTCCTTGACGGGGCGGGTGTCGATGAGCGAGCCGGGCAGGAAGGCGCGGATGCCGTTGACCAGGACGGTCAGGCCGCCCTTGACCTTGCCGGAGACGGTGCCGGTGACGAAGTCGCCGGACTCCAGCGCGTTTTCCAGGGCCAGCCAGGAGGCCAGGCGCTTGGCCTTGTCGCGCGACAGGATCGTGTCGCCGTAGCCGTTTTCCAGGGCGTCGATGGCCACCGACACGAAGTCGCCGACCTGCACCTCGACCTCGCCCTGGTCGTTCTTGAATTCTTCGATGGGAACGTAGGCCTCGGACTTGAGGCCGGCATTGACCACCACGAAGCTGTGCTCGATGCGCACCACCTCGGCAGAGATCACCTCGCCGGCGCGCATGTCGCGCTGCTGCAGGCTTTCTTCGAACAGGGCGGCAAAAGACTCGCCGCCCTGGGTGGCGGTTTGGGTATCCATCATGTGGGTGTTTCCTGGCCGGCGGGCCGCGTGGAAGGCGGGGCCGGCGTTTCGTGCAACTGCCGTTGCGGGGTTAGGTTGCGAATCCGCCGTCCCGGCGCGCCTTGCGGTGCGGGGAAACTGCCCAGGCGGTGCGAAGGCAGCGGGACAGCGGTCCCGGGGTGCTCCGGCGTTCAGGACTGCGGCGTGCCGCCGTCCCCGAACGGTCCGCGCTGTGCCCACCACTTCAGCACGATGTCGGTCGATGCCTCCACCGTCTGTGCCGAGTTGTCCAGCAGCAGCGCGTCCTCGGCCGGCTTCAAGGGAGCGATCAAGCGGTTGCGATCCCGCTCGTCCCTGGACTCAAGGTCGGCCCGGAGCTCGTCGATGCTAGCAGAAATTCCTTTTGAAATCAATTGCTTATATCGGCGCTCGGCGCGCATGGCCGGGCTGGCGGTAAGGAACACCTTCAGCGGCGCGTCCGGGAAGATGACGGTGCCCATGTCGCGCCCGTCGGCCACCAGCCCCGGCGCGCGGCGGAAGGCCAGCTGCACCGCGTACAGCGCCGCGCGCAGCTCCGGCAGCGCGGAGATGCGCGAGGCGGTGGTGCCCACCTCCTCGCGGCGCAGCTCGCCGCTGACGTCCCGGCCGTCCAGCCACAGCCGCTCGCCCTCGAAGCGCAGGTTCAGCCCGCGCGCCAGCGCGGCCATCGCCGGGCCGTCGGTGGTGTCCACGCCGCGGGTGAGGGCGGCCAGCGCCGTGACGCGGTAGAGCGAGCCCGAATCCAGCGTGTGGTAGCCCAGCGCCTGCGCCACCGAGCTCGCCAGCGTGCCCTTGCCCGAGGCGGTGGGGCCGTCGATGGTGATCACGGGCACCAGCGAGCGCTCGGTGCTGGAGAGGCCGAACAGCGTCTCGAAGTAGTCGGGGAAGGTCTTGCCCACGCAGCGCGGGTCCAGGATGCGCACCGGCACCACCGGCTCGGCCGAGGCCAGCGGGTTGAACGCCGCCAGCGACAGGCACATCGCCATGCGGTGGTCGTCGTAGGTGTGGATGGCGGCGGCCTTCCAGCCCGAGGCCGGCGGCGGCGACACCTCGATGAAGTCTTCGCCTTCCACCACCGTGGCGCCCACCTTGCGCAGTTCCGCGGCCATGGCGGCGATGCGGTCGGTCTCCTTGACGCGCCAGCTCGCGATGTTGGTCAGCCGCGTGCTGCCGCGCGCGTACAGCGCCATCACCGCCAGCGTCATGGCCGCGTCGGGAATGTGGTTGCAGTCCAGCTCGATGGCGCGCAGCGGCCACGCGCCGCGCTGCACCTCGATGAAGTTGGGGCCCAGGTGCACCGACGCGCCCATGGCGCGCGCGGCGTCCACGAAGGCCACGTCGCCCTGGATCGACTCGCTGCCCACGCCCTCGATGCGCACCGGCGCGTCGGTGGCGGCGATCGCCCCCAGCGCCACGAAGTACGAGGCCGAGGAGGCGTCGCCCTCCACCCACACCTCGCCCGGCGAGCGGTAGGCGCTGCCCTGCGGGATGGTGAAGCGCTCCCAGCCCTCGCGCTGCACCTCGATGCCGAAGCGCGCCAGCAGCTTGAGCGTGATGTCGATGTAGGGCTTGGAGATCAGCTCGCCCTGCACCTCGACCGTGATCGGGCCGTCCGCGCTCACCAGCGGCAGCGCCAGCAGCAGCGCGGTGAGGAACTGGCTGGAGACGTCGCCGCGCACGCGGATGGGCGCGGCCGTGTCCACCCGGCCGCCGGCGGCGCCCGTGAGGCGCAGCGGCGGGTAGCCGTCCTGGCCCAGGTACTCCACGCCGCAGCCGAGCTGGCGCAGCGCGTCCACCAGGTCGCCGATGGGGCGCTCGTGCATGC
>JAEYPG010000182.1 GCA_023410975.1 Pseudomonadota bacterium | reverse complement strand
GCGCGAGGCCGCGGCGCGGCTGCTGCGGCCCTTGCGGCGCCGGCCGCCAGCGTGAGGCCGGCGTACCGTTCGGCGCTCAAATGTAAGCAAGGCCGTTACGAGTTCCCCCATGCGGCGGCGCAATCGTTCACGTGTTCCTTTGACTTCGCGCGCTTCGGCCCGTCTGTATCAGCGAGGTTACAAAATAGAATCGGGCCTTTAAGGGTGCCAAGGGCATTGAACGGACAGGACTGCACGAGGCCTTCTGTTGCTGGCAACTCAGACAAGTTCCGTCCGTACCTTTCTCGGGCGGGTCGCACAGTGAATCGGAGTAGTCGTGGAAGTGGCGGCAGCGAGCAAGCCGAGCCCCAGGCGCCGGTCCGAGAGGGCAGGGCAGTGGCGGCCCTGAAGTCCATCGAGCCATCGCGCCCCGGCATGGCCGGCACGCGGGACGCTCCGCTGGTGCTGCACGTGGTCTACCGCTTCGACACGGGCGGGCTGGAAAACGGGATCGTGAATCTCATCAACCACCTTCCCGCCCAGGCCTACCGGCACGCCGTGCTCTCGCTCACGGACGTGACGGCGTTCAGCCGCCGCGTGCAGCGCGAGGACGTGGAGTTCATCGCCCTGCACAAGGGGCCGGGCCATGCCTTCAGGCTCTATCCGCAGATGTACCGGCTGTTCCGGCAGTTGCGCCCGGCGGTGGTGCATACCAACAACCTGGCCGCGCTGGAGTGCGCGCTGCCGGCGTGGGCCGCGGGCGTGCCGCTGCGCATCCACAGCGAGCACGGCTGGGACGTGTCGGACCTGGACGGCAGCAACCGCCGCTACCAGCAGGTGCGCCGGCTCTACCGCCCCTTCGTGTCGCACTACATCGCGGTCTCGGCGGACCTGAGCCGCTACCTGCTGGACAAGGTGCACGTGCCGCCGCAGCGCGTGAGCCACATTCCCAACGCCGTGGACACGGCGCGCTTCCACCCGGCACCGGACGGACGGCCCGGGCGCATCGAGGGCTGCCCCTTCACGCCCGAGCGCCACTGGCTGGTCGGCACCGTGGGGCGCATGCAGGCGGTGAAGGACCAGCCCAACCTCGTGCGCGCCTTCGCCCACGCGCTGCGGCAGCAGCCCGCGCTGCGTGAGCGCATGCGCGTGGTGATGGTGGGCGACGGCCCGCTGCGCGCGCCCACGCAGGCGCTGCTGCAGGAGCTGGGCCTGGCCGACCTGGCCTGGCTGCCCGGCGAGCGCGGCGACGTGCCGGAGGTGATGCGCGGGCTGCACTGCTTCACGCTGCCGTCCAAGGCCGAGGGGCTGTCCTACACGCTGCTGGAGGCCATGTCCAGCGGGCTGCCCTCGGTGGTCACGGCCGTGGGCGCCAACGTGGACCTGATCCACGACGGGCTCACCGGCGCCATCGTGCCGACCAACGATCCTCAGGCGCTGGGCGACGCGCTGGTGCGCGTGGCCGCCGACCCGGCGCAGGCGCTGCGCATGGGCCGCACCGCGCGCGAGCGCGTGCGCAAGGACTACAGCCAGGAGGGCATGGTCGGCGCCTACCAGCGCCTGTACGACCGCCACCAGGCAACGCGGAGCAACTGAGCCATGTGCGGCATTACCGGACTGTTCGATACCCGTGGCGCGCGCAACTTCGAGCGCGCGACGCTGCAGCGCATGAACGAGGCGCAGCACCACCGAGGCCCGGACGGGGGCGACCTGCACCTGGAGCCCGGCGTGGGCCTGGGCCACCGGCGGCTGTCGATCATCGACCTGGCGACCGGGCAGCAGCCCCTGTTCAACGAGGACGGCTCGGTCGTCATCGTCTTCAACGGCGAGATCTACAACTACCAGGAGCTCGTGCCCGAGCTGCAGGCGCTGGGGCACGTGTTCCGCACGCACAGCGACACCGAGGTCATCGTGCACGCCTGGGAATCCTGGGGCCCGGCGTGCGTGCAGCGGCTGCGCGGGATGTTCGCCTTCGCGCTGTGGGACCGCAACCAGCAGACCTTCTTCATGGCGCGCGACCGCCTGGGCGTCAAGCCGATGCACTACGCGCTGCTCGACGACGGCACGCTGGTCTTCGGCTCGGAGCTCAAGACGCTGCTGGCGCACGGCGGCTTGCGGCGCGACATCGACCCGCTGGCGGTGGAGGAGTACTTCGCGCTGGGCTACGTGGCCGAGCCGCGCTGCATCTTCCGCCAGGCGCGCAAGCTTCCCGCCGGCCACATGCTGCTGCTGCGCCGCGGCCAGCCGGTGGCCGAGCCGCAGCAGTACTGGGACCTGCGCTTCACGCTGGACCGCAGGATCGGGCTGCAGGACGCGTGCGCCGAGCTCGACGCGCGGCTGCACGAGTCGGTGCGGCTGCGCATGATCGCCGACGTGCCGCTGGGCGCCTTCCTCTCCGGCGGCGTCGATTCCAGCGCCGTGGTGGCGCACATGGCCGAGCTGTCGCAGGGGCCGGTGAACACCTGCTCCATGGCCTTCGCCGACCCGGCCTTCAACGAAGCCGAGTTCGCCCGCATGGTGGCCGGCCGTTACCGCACCAACCACTTCGTGGACATGGTGGACAGCGACGACTTCGGCCTGGTGGACACCCTCGCGGCGATGTACGACGAGCCCTACGCCGACTCCTCGGCGGTGCCCACCTACCGCGTGTGCCAGCTCGCGCGCACGCACGTGAAGGTGGCGCTGTCGGGCGACGGCGGCGACGAGGCCTTTGGCGGCTACCGCCGCTACCGCATGCACCTGATGGAGGAGCGCATGCGCTCGGCGCTGCCGCTGTCCCTGCGCCGGCCGCTGTTCGGCACGCTGGGCCGGCTCTACCCCAAGGCCGACTGGGCGCCGCAGGTGCTGCGCGCCAAGACCACCTTCCAGGGCATGGCGCGCAGCTCGGTGCAGGCCTACTTCCACAGCGTGGCGCAGCTGCGCCAGCCGCTGCGCGACGAGCTCTTCAGCCCCGCGCTCAAGCGCGAGCTCGGCGGCTACACGGCGCAGGAGGTGTTCGAGCGCCACGCTCGCCGCGCGGGTACGGACGACGCGCTGGCGCTGATCCAGTACATCGACCTCAAGACCTGGCTCATCGACGACATCAACGCCAAGGTGGACCGCGCCAGCATGAAGCACGGGCTGGAGGTGCGCGAGCCGCTGATGGACCACGAGCTGGTGGAGTGGGCCGCCACGCTGCCGTCGTCGCTGAAGATCAGCGCCGGCGAGGGCAAGCACGTGTTCAAGAAGGCGCTGGAGCCGCGGCTGCCGCACGACGTGCTGTACCGGCCCAAGATGGGCTTCTCGGTGCCGCTGGCACGCTGGTTCCGCGGCCCGTTGCGCCGGCGGCTGCGCGAGTCGCTGCTGGGCGGCGCGATGGCCGACACCGGCTGGTTCGACGTGCGCCTGATGGGCCGCCTCGTCGAGCAGCACGAGTCCGGCGTGCACGACCACAGCCGCGCGCTGTGGACGCTGCTGATGTTCGACGCGTTCCTGCGCAACGTCGCGGGCGCGGGCTCCGCGCCGGCAGCACCGGCACAGGCGTTGGCGGAGGCCTGAGCCATGGCGGCCTTCAATGCGAGAGGCCCGGCCATGCCGGTTGCGTCATCAATCTTTCATGCGCCGTGCCCGCGACTTCCGAGGGCTGCACGGTTAACAGGAGAACGAGTGTGAGTGTGGTTGCAGTCATCGGCCTGGGCTACGTGGGCCTGCCGCTGGTGGTGGAGTTTGGCAAGAAAGGCCGCACCATCGGTTTCGACATCGCCCAGGACAAGGTGGACGCCTGCCAGCGCGGCACGGACCCGTCGCGCGAGTTGCCCGACGAGGAGATGGCCGCGGCAGTGCACGCGGTGTATTCCAGCGATCCGGCCATCCTCGGCGAGGCCGACATCATCATCGTGGCCGTGCCCACGCCGGTGGACGAGGCGCACATCCCGGACTTCGGCCCGCTCGTGGGCGCCAGCAAGAGCGCCGGCAAGCACATGAAGCGCGGCGCCGTCGTGGTGTACGAGTCCACCGTCTACCCCGGTGCCACCGAGGAGGTGTGCATCCCGGTGCTGGAGCGCGAGTCGGGCATGAAGTGGAAGCAGGACTTCTTCGTCGGCTACAGCCCCGAGCGCATCAACCCCGGCGACCGCGAGCACACGCTGACCAAGA
>JAEYPG010000164.1 GCA_023410975.1 Pseudomonadota bacterium | reverse complement strand
CCGCTTGAGCGCTATCGACCATGAAGACTTCAGCCCGCAACCAGTTTCCCGGCACCGTCATTGCCGTTGACAAGGGCCCCGTGACGTCCCAGGTGACGATCCGCACCGCCGGCGACGCGGACATCACCGCGTCCATGACCTCGGCCGCCGCCGACCGGCTGGGCGTGAGCGTGGGCCAGGAGGCCATCGCGCTGGTCAAGTCCTCCGAGGTGGTGCTGGTGACGGATTTCGCCGGCTACAAGCTCTCGGCCCGCAACCAGCTGGCCGGCACCATCGCCTCGCTGCAGAAGGGCGCCGCGGTGTCGCTGGTCAGCATCGCGCTGCCCGGCGGCGGCACCGTCACCTCCAGCGTCACCAACGCCGCGGTGGATGCGCTGGGCCTGGCCGTGGGCCAGGCCGCGACGGCCACCTTCAAGGCCTACGCCGTGATGGTGGCCGTCAAGGCCTGAGCACGTTCACGCGCCCTGCGGGCACGTCCCCGGCTCCAGCGGCATCGGCTGCCGCCAGGAGCCGGACGAAGCGTCGCGCGGCCTGCCGGGCCTGCTGCTGCGCGTGCCCGGCGGCAGTGAGGCCGTCGGCCACGTTCAGCAGCCCGGAGCGCCCGCTGTACACCAGCGCCGCCATGCGCTCCTCCCGCGGCGCCAAGGCCTCCAGCTCGATGTCCAGGCCTCCGCGCGACACCGCACCGATGAGCAGCACCGTGGCCGCGGCATTGAGCAGCGGCTGCGCCAGCGTCACTCCGGTGATCACCGCTCGCACCCGCGGCGCCTCGCCATCGTCCGGCCCGGACACGCCCAGCCCGGCTGCCTCCGCTTCCAGCGTCAGGCCCACGCACCAGCGCCTCACGCAGCGCCTGCGCCTGCGACGGCTCGATCGCCACCTCGGGTGCGAACGCCACCGCCTCCGCATCGATGCGCAAGCGGCTGGGCGCCCACTGAGGCGCACGCCAGGCCAGCGTGCCGTCCTCCTGCCGCTCCAGCCCGGCAACGTCTCCCAGCGCCTTGGGCCTGGGCGGCGCGCCCAGGCTGGCGCAACCCGCCAACCCCAGAAAGGCGGCAACGAGGAAAAGGGTGCGCCGCGCGTGTCGGTACGGGTCGCTGCTGAGCGATCTTGGACATGGCCGGCATCTCCTGGAAGTTTCAAGACGGGGCGCATGTTGGACAGGAGCCCGAGGCCGGAACAGAGCCTTCAGCGCAGGGGCCCATGCGGCCGTGCACAGCCCCCGCAAGGCTGCGCGCTCAACCGCCGGGCTGGACCGGCCCGAGGTGCTCGCCAAGCGCTGTCACGAGATGGTCGAAGACGGCGCGGATGCGCGGGTTGCAGTGCAGGTCGTCGTTGGCCGCCACCCACACCGGCAGCGTGGGAAGATCGCCCGAGCGGTCCAGGCGCAGCAGTTCCGGCGTGCGCGCGGCCAGCCAAGCCTGGCACAGCCCGATACCGGCGCCGGCCCGCAGCGCCGCGGCCTGCACCAGGTAGGTGTCGCTGCGCAGGCGCACGCTGCCGCGCGGCAGCCGGATGCCGTGCGCCGCCGCATCGCGCAGCGTGTGCTCGGCGTTCTCCACGCCGATGACGGTGTGCCCCGCCCAGTCGGCGGGCGTCTCGGGGTGGCCATTGCGGGCCACGTAGTCGGGATGCGCGTACAGGCCCAGCTCCACCTCGGCCACCTTGACGGCAATGGCCTCCGGCTGCAGCGGTTGCGCGATGTGCACGGACACGTCCGCATCGCGGCGCACGAGGTTGCGCTCCACGTCGCTGGCGGCGATCTCCACTTCCAGCTGCGGGTGCTGCCGCAGCAGCGGCGCGAGGATCGCCGGCAACAGCTCCACCGCGAAGGTCAGGATGCAGGCCACGCGTACCGTGCCGGCCAGGCCGGGCGCCTGCCTGGCGATCGACTCGGACAGCCCGACCACCGCCTGCTCCACGGCCCGCGCGCGCTCGAACAGCCCCAGCGCGTAGGGCGTGGCGCGCAAGCCCTCGGGACGGCGCTCGAACAGCAGCTCGCCCACTTGCTGCTCCAAGCTGCGCATCTGGCGTCCCACCGTGGGCTGTGCCAGGCCCAGCCGCCGCGCCGCCTGGGCGAAGGAGCCGCCCTCCACGACGGCGATGAAGCTGCGCCACAGCGACCAGTCGATCGGGGACGGCGAGGCGGCTTCGCCGCGGCTCTCGGGCATGCGGGACAGACCATTTTGGTTGAGGAAGGCAACAGTCTAGACGTCGCCACGCCCGGCACGCGGTGTGCATGGCTCGGCGCGCTTCCGCGCCACGCGACCCTGCCGTTGCAAGGCTCCACCACCGTCCCACGACCATTGCCACCCATGCCTACTCCGTCAGCCGTACCGTTTCGCCTGTCCCGGCGCTGCCCCACGCCGTTCGGCCGCGATGCCGCATGGGGACGCGCATGAGCCCGCGCCGCCCTCTGGATGACGCCGCGCTGCGCGCCCTGCTGCTGGAGGACGCCCCCCACGGCGACCTGACCTCCGAGTCGTTGCCGCTGGCGGGCGAGGGCGCCCTGAGCTTCGCCGCCCGCGGCGACATGGTGCTCAGCGGCGTGGAGGAGGCGGCGCGGCTGTTCGAGCTGGCCGGCGCCGGGACCCAGGTGCTGCGCGCCTCGGGTGAGCGCGCCGGCGCCGGCGAGCTGCTGCTGGAGGCGCAGGGCCGCCCCGACGCACTGCTATTGGCGTGGAAGACGGCGCAGACGCTGGTGGAGAGCATGTCCGGCATCGCCACCGCCGTGCGGCGCATCCTGGACGCGCTGCACGAGGCCGGCAGCACCGTGCCGTTGGCCTGCACGCGCAAGAACTTCCCCGGCACGCGGGCCATCACGGCCCCCGCGGTGAAGG
>JAEYPG010000056.1 GCA_023410975.1 Pseudomonadota bacterium | reverse complement strand
CACCACCGGTGCCAGCCGCGCCATGCGTTCCTCGGGCATCCAGGGCAGGGCGCTGGCCACGCTCAGGCCCGCCACGACGCGTCCGCCGATGTCGCGTACCGGCGCGCCCACGCAGCGGATGCCCAGTTCGTTCTCCTCCAGGTCCAGCACCACGCCCTGCGCGCGGTAGCGCCGCATCTCTTCCAGGTACCCGGCCCAAGGGCGCATGGGCGGCTTGTCCGGCCGGCCCGCGCGCTGCGCCTCGGCGCGCCGGTACAGCGCCTCCCAGCGCGCCTCGTCCATGCCCAGCATCAGCGCCTTGCCCACGCCGGTGGAGGCCAGCGGCATGCGCTGGCCGACGCGCGAGCGCATCTCCAGCCCCTTGGTGCCGGAGACCTTGTCCAGGTAGAGCACCTCGTCGCCCTCCACGACGCCCAAGTGCACCGTGTCGCCCGTCTGCTGCGCCAGCGCCTCCAGGTGCGAGCGCGCCAGCGCCGCCAGCGGACGCTGCTCCAGCGCGCGCTGGCCCAGCAGCAGCAGCTTGGGGCCGAGCAGGTAGCCGCGGTACGGGATGTGGTGAAGGTAGCCCTGCGCCACCAGGCTGCCGAGCAGGCGGTGCGTGGTGCTGCGCGGCGTGCCCAGCCGCGCCGCGATGCCGCGCACGTCGCTCACGCCCTCGGCCACGCACTCCAGTACCGCCAGCCCGCGCAGCAGCGTCTGCGTGCCGCCAGCCGTGCCGCGCGCCCCGCCCGGCGTCGCGCTCGCGGCGGCTTCGGCGGAAGGCTCCAGGGACAAGTCATGGTGGTGCATGGCGGATGTCATCGTATGACTAAGTGTTAAATTGAGTCAAATATTGGTCATGTATCCCACATATTGAGAGTCTTGACGCTGCCTCAAGGCCATTTCTAGCATGCGCGCGCAGATGAAACCGGTATCTGGATCGGCCGGCCGGTATCCATGCAACGCAAGGAGGAGCTTCGATGTATGACGACTTGAAGGGCAAGCGGGTGCTGGTCACCGGCTCGACGCAGGGCATCGGCTGGGCTGCGGTGCAGGCTTTCGCGCGCTGCGGGGCGCGGGTGGGCTTCAACGGCCGCAGCGCCCCGGCGGACCTGCAGGCGCGGCTGGACGAGCTGGGTGCCCGGGGCGGCGAGGCGATGTTCCTGCCGGGCGACCTTTCGAGCACCGAGGCCTGCCGCGGCGTGGTGGAGGCCTTCGTGGAGCGTTTCGGCGGCATCGACGTGCTGGTGAACAACGCCGGCGGGCTGGTGGCGCGCAAGCCGCTGCCGGAGATCGACGACGACTTCTTCGATGCCGTGCACGATCTCAACGCGCGCTCGGCACTGATGGCCACGCGCTTCGCGCTGCCGCACCTGAAGGCGTCGGCGCAGGCCAGCGGCGAAAGCAGTGCCGTGATCCTGGTCGGCTCGGTGGCGGCGCACGTGGGCGGGGGCCCGGGCGCCGGGTTGTACGGCGCGGCCAAGGCCTGGCTGCACAACATCCAGAAGAACTGGGTGGCGTACCACAGCGCCGACGGCATCCGCTTCAACACCATCTCGCCGGGCACCTTCGACACCGCCTTCCATGCCGACAAGTCGGCCGAGACGAAGGCGGCCATCGCGCGCGGCATCCCGATGGGGCGGCTGGGCCGTCCCGACGAGGCGGCCCCGGCCTTCCTCTTCTTCGCCTCTCATGCCGCCAGCGGTTACATCACCGGGCAGGTGCTGAACATCAACGGCGGGCAGTTCATGCCCTGAGCTGCGGCTGCACGGGGCGCCGCGGGCCGGATTTGACCCAACGCAAGCCGCGCCGCGCCCGGACGGTACAGTTTGGGCGAGATGTTCTCTGGCCCGGGGCCTGCGGTTTCCACGCCGCGTGGCGACGAGCTGAGGTCCCGGGCCACCGGCCCCTGCAGTTTTCAGCCTCATGTGCCCCACCGAGCGACCGGCGCCGCAGCCGCCCACGACCCCGAGCCGGTGCACGGCGGCCGGCACACCGCCGCCCGTGCCCGGCGAGGAGGCGCCGCCGGACTTCCAGGCCCTGTTCGAGGCCACGCCCACGCCGCTGCTGGCGCTGCGTCCGCCGGAGTTCCGCATCGTGGCGGTCAACGACGCCTACCTGCGCGCCACCATGACGCGGCGCGAGGCGCTCATGGGCGCGGGGCTGTTCGAGATGTTCCCCGACGACCCGCAGGACGCGCAGGCCAACGGCGTGCACAACCTGCGCGCCTCGCTGCAGCGGGTGCTGGCCACGGGCGAGGTGGACGTGATGCCGTTGCAGCGCTATCCCATCCGCCCCGCGGCGCTGGGCGGGGGCTTCGAGGAGCGCTGGTGGAGCCCGGTCAACTCGCCGGTGGGCGGCGCCAACGGCGGGGTGGCGTTCATCATCCACCGGGTCGAAGACTTCACGGCGCTGATGCAGCACGGCGATGCGGCGGCCTCGGCCGCGCTGCCGGCACAACAGCGCGAGCTGCTGGACCGGCTGCGCGCGACCACGCTGGCCGCCGAGCAGGCGCAGGCGGCACTGCGCGCCAGCGAGGCGCGGCTGGCGCGGATCTTCGAGCGCGCGCCGGTAGGGCTTTCGGAGCTTGCCGCCGACGGCCGCGTGCTGCGCGCGAACGCCGAGCTGGCGCGGCTGGTGGGCCTCCGCATCGAGGACGTGTGCGGGCTCAACGTGCTGGAGCTGACCCATCCCGACGACGTGGCCCTCTCGCGTGCAGCCATGCACCGGGTGCTGGGCCCGGAGGGCATGGCCTCGCTGGACAAGCGCTACCTGCGTCCCGACGGCAGCGCGGTGCCTGCGCAGAGCAGCGTCACGCGGCTCGATGCGCTCGATGGCGGCGAGCCGCACCTGCTGGCCGTGACGGTGGACCTGAGCGCGCGCCGCGAGGCCGAGCTCGCGCTGCGCGAGAGCGAACGGCGCTTCCGCGCCATCGTGGAGCTGGTGCCCGACCTGCTGTGGAGCAACGACGCCGAGGGGCACGTGGACTGGTTCAACCGCCGCTGGACCGAGTACACGGGCCAGCGTCCCGAGGACGCCTACGGCGGCGGCTGGCTGGCCGTGATCCACCCGGACGACCTGGCCGAGACCCGCGCGCGCTGGCGCCGAGCGCTGGACCGGCGCGAGCCCGTGGTGCACGAGCACCGCATTCGCCGCCACGACGGTCAGTACCGCTGGCACCTGGTGCGCACGCAACTGATCGATGCCGGCGACGGCGGCCCCGTGCGCTGGTTCGGCTCCGCCACCGACGTGCACGAGCAGCGCCGCGCGCGCGAGGTGCTGGAGCGGCGCGTGCAGCAGCGCACCGGCGAGCTGCGCGCGGTGCTCAACAGCGCCGCCAGCGCCATCGTCGCCACCGACCTGCAAGGGCGCATCACCACGCTGAATCCGGCCGCTGAAACGCTTCTGCGGCTGCCGGCGCCGCAGGCCGCGGGGCGCTCGGCGCTGGACTTCATCGACCCCCGCACACTGCGCCGGCGCATCCACGGCTTGCCGCCGGAGCTGCGCCGGGCGCTGTGGCCGCGCTCGCAGCCGAATGCGCGGCGCTGGCCCTCGCTGCCCGGGGGCGAATGGCGCTGCGTGCGCGCGGACGGCAGCAGCTTTCCGGCGCTGCTCAGCATCAGCGTGCTGCGCGACGACCTGGGCACGCCCACGGGTTTCCTGGGCGTGATCACCGACCTCAGCGAGCGCAAGCGGCTGGAGGAGGCGCTGCGCCAGCGCACCGCGCAGGCCGAGGCGGCCAACCGGGCCAAGAGCACCTTCCTGGCGCACATGAGCCACGAGTTCCGCACACCGCTCAATGCCGTCATCGGCTTGAGCCACCTGCTGGCGCGCATGGAATTGCCGGAACGGGCGCTGAGCTTCGTGCGCCACATCGAGCAGGGCGGCGAGCAGCTGCTGGCGCTGGTCAACGACGTGCTGGACCTCTCCCGCATCGAGGCTGGCGAGATGCGGCTGGAGCAGGTGCCTTTCGAGCTGCCACAGCTGCTGGAGGCGGCCTGCGCGCTGGTGCGGCCCCAGGCGCAGGCCAAGGGGCTGGCGCTGCGGCTCGACGCCGATGCGGCGCTGCCGCCTCGGCTGCTGGGGGACCCGCTGCGGCTCAAGCAGGTGCTGATCAACCTGCTGGGCAACGCCGTGAAGTTCACCGCCGAGGGCAGCGTGACGCTGCGGGTGCGCGAGCTGGCGCGCGAGTCCGGACGCGCGAGGCTGTGCATGGAAGTGGTGGACACCGGCATCGGCATCGAGGCCGGCAAGCAGGTGCGCATCTTCGAGCCCTTCACCCAGGCCGACGGCTCCATCACGCGGCGCTTCGGCGGCACGGGGCTGGGCCTGTCCATCGTGCGCCGGCTGGTGGACATGATGGGCGGCACGCTGCGCCTGGACAGCACGCCGGGACGGGGCAGTACCTTCGGCGTGACGGTGACGCTGGAGCTGCCCGCCGACGCGGCGGCACGGACATAGCCCTGGCCCCGGCGGACGGAAATCCGTCCCTGCGAAGCAGCGGACGGCGGCCAAGCGTCGGATTTCCGTCCGTGCGTCGATGCTCCCGGTGGCTGCTTTCCTTGTGAATCAAGCACTTGGGCGATCCCGGCGGCATGGCGCCGCACTGGCACGCTCCCTGCGATAAGTCGGTACGTGGTGCGGATCGCCGCACTGTCCGTCCGCAAGGAGCCTTGTCCATGTTCCTCCGTCCGCGTCCCTGGCTGCTGCCGCTGCTGGCCCTGCTGCTGGCCGCGCCCGCCCGCGCGCAGGACATGGGCACGCTGGAGCGCATCGCGCAGACGGGCACCATCAACCTCGGCCACCGCGAGTACGCCGCGCCCTTTTCCTATTACGACGGCAAGAAGCAGGTGGTGGGCTACTCGCACGAGCTCATGCTGCGGCTGCTGGAGAGCATCAAGGCCGAGCTGAAGCTGCCGGCGCTCACCATCCGGCTGGTGCCCGTGACCACGCAGAACCGCATCCCGCTGGTGCAGAACGGCACCGTGGACCTGGAGTGCGCCGCGACCTCGCACACCCTGGAGCGCGAGCGGCTGGTGAGCTTCTCCAGCTCCATCTTCGTGGTCGGGCTGCGGCTGCTGGTGCACAAGGACTCGGGCATCCGCGACTTCGCCGACCTCGCCGGCCGGGCGGTGGCCGTCACCGCCGGCACCACCTCCGAGCGCGTGCTGCGCACCTACAACGAAACCCACGGCCGGCGGCTGAAGATCGTGCTGGCGCGGGAGCAGGGCGCCGCCTTCAAGCTGCTGGAGAACGGCGAGGCCCAGGCCGTGATGCACGACGACGCGCTGCTCTACGGCGAGCGCGCCAAGGCGAAGAAGCCCGAGGACTGGATCGTCGTGGGCACGCCGCTGGCGTCGGAGGTGTACGGCTGCATGCTGCGCAAGGGCGACACCGCCTTCAAGCAGGTGGTGGACCGCGGCCTGGAGCGGCTGATGCGCTCCGGCGAGGCGCGCCAGATCTACACCCGCTGGTTCCAGCGTCCCATCCCGCCCAAGGGCCTCAACCTCAACTGGCCGCCTTCCGAGGCGCTGCTGGAGCTCTACCGCAACCCCAACGACCGGCCGCCGGGATAGCCCGGGACCGAACCCAAGACGTTCCGTTCGGGCTGAGCTCGTCGAAGCCCTAGCGCCCGGTTCGCCTGCAGGCCTTCAACCACAGGCTCAGGGCGAACGGGGCAAGCAACCACCGCGCATCGCACCCCGGCCAGACGCCGTGGCGCAAGCACTGGCCGCCCCTCGCCGCACGAGGGCGCAGGGCGGCCACCTCCCGTTCCCGATCAACACAGGAAGCTCTCCCATGCTGACGAAGACCTTCACCCGCTCGCTGGCCGCCACCCTCGTCGGCCTGGCGCTGGCCGCCTCGGTGCACGCGCAGACCAAGTCGCACGTCGTGGTCCTGGCCACCGGCGGCACCATTGCCGGCGCCGGTGCCGACGCCGCCAACAGCGCCACCTACCAGGCGGCCAAGGTGCCCGTGGACAAGCTCCTGGCCAGCGTGCCGGAGATGAGCAAGCTGGCCGAGCTGCGCGGCGAGCAGGTCTTCCAGATCGCCTCCGAAAGCTTCACCGACGAGCACCTGGTGACGCTGGGCCGCCGCGTCGCCGCGCTGGCCAAGCAGGACGACGTGGACGGCATCGTCATCACGCACGGCACCGACACGCTGGAAGAGACCGCCTTCTTCCTGAACCTGGTGGTGCCTACCGACAAGCCGGTGGTGGTGGTGGGCTCCATGCGCCCGGGCACGGCGCTGTCGGCCGACGGCGCGCTGAACCTCTACAACGCGGTGGCCACCGCCTCGGACCGCGCCTCGCGCGGCAAGGGCGTGCTGGTGGTTATGAACGACGAGATCTTCTCGGGCCGCGACGTCACCAAGGCCATCAACATCCGCCCCGATGCCTTCAAGAGCCCCTGGGGCTCGCTGGGCATGGTGGTGGAGGGCAAGACCTACTGGTTCCGCGCCCCGGTCAAGCGCCACACGGTCAACTCGGAGTTCAACATCGACGCCATCAAGTCGCTGCCGCCGGTGGGCATCGCCTACGGCAGCGGCAACGCCACGGACGTGGCCTACAAGGCGCTGGCCGCCAGCGGCGCCAAGGCCATCATCCATGCCGGCACGGGCAACGGCTCCGTCTCGGCGCAGGTGGTGCCCGCGCTGCGCGAGCTGCGCTCGAAGGGCGTGCAGATCGTGCGCTCCGCGCGCGTGACCGGCGGCGGCTTCGTGCTGCGCAACGCCGAGCAGCCCGACGACCAGTACGACTGGGTCGTGGCGCATGACCTGAACCCTCAGAAGGCCCGCATCCTGGCCGCGCTGGCGCTCACGCGCACGACCGACGCGCGCGAGGTGCAGCGGTTCTTCATGGAGTACTGATCCTCGGCGGCAACGCGGCGGCAGGTTGAAGAAGAAGGAGAGCGACCTTGGCGACTTGGGACTGGCAGGTTTTCTGCAAGAGCACATTGGGTGAGGAGGCCGGCACGAGCTGCTTCGGCCAGAACGGCGACGTCACGTACCTGGACTGGCTGCTGTCGGCCTGGGGCTGGACGCTGTCGGTGTCGGTGCTGGCGCTGGTGGTGGCGCTGGCAACGGGCATCCTCATCGGCATCCTGCGCACGCTGCCCTCGGCGCCATGGCGCTGGTTCGGCAACGCGTGGACGGAGGTGTTCCGCAACATCCCGCTGCTGGTGCAGATCTTCATCTGGTACCACGTGCTGCCGCAGGTCTTCCCCGTGCTGCAGCAGCTCCCCAGCCTGGTGCTGGTGGTGTTCGCGCTGGGCTTCTTCACCTCCGCGCGCGTGTCGGAGCAGGTCAAGGCCGGCATCCTGGCCCTGCCGCGCGGGCAGCGCATGGCCGGCCTGGCCATGGGCCTGACGCTGCCGCAGACCTACCGCCACGTGCTGCTGCCCATGGCGCTGCGCATCGTCATCCCGCCGCTGACCAGCGAGAGCATGAACATCATCAAGAACTCGGCCGTGGCCTTCGCCGTGTCGGTGGCCGAGCTGACCATGTTCGCGATGCAGGCGCAGGAGGAGACCTCGCGCGGCGTGGAGATCTACCTCGCCGTCACGGGCCTGTACTTCCTGTCGGCGCTGGTGGTCAACCGCGTCGCCGGCTTGATCGAGCGCTCGATGCGCGTGCCGGGCCTGGCCACCGGGGGAGCCAAATGAACATGAACCCCCACGTCGCTTCGCTCCTGCCCCCCACGGGGGCGCAGGCCTCCCTTGAGACGGCTCGGCAGGAGGCCTGACATGAACCTCGACTTCTCCTTCCTCACCGGCTCCGTGCTGGTGGACTACGTCTCGCGCGGCTTCGCCTTCTCGCTGCAGCTCACGCTGGTGGCGATGCTGGGCGGCATCGCGCTGGGCACGCTGCTGGCGCTGATGCGGCTGTCGGGCAAGCCGTGGCTGGCCGTGCCGGCCGCGGCCTACGTCAACACCATGCGCAGCGTGCCGCTGGTGATGGTGATCCTGTGGTTCTTCCTGCTGGTGCCCATGCTGCTGGGCCGCAGCCTGGGCGCAGAGGTGTCGGCCATCGTCACCTTCACGCTGTTCGAGGCCGCGTACTACTCGGAGATCATGCGCGCGGGCATCCAGAGCGTGCCGCGCGGGCAGGTCTACGCCAGCCAGGCCATGGGCATGACCTACCGCCAGAGCATGCAGCTGGTGGTGCTGCCGCAAGCCTTCCGCAACATGCTGCCGGTGCTGCTGACGCAGACCATCGTGCTGTTCCAGGACACGAGCCTGGTGTATGCCATCGGCGCCTACGACCTGCTCAAGGGCTTCGAGGTCGCGGGCAAGAACTTCAACCGGCCGATCGAGACCTACCTCTTCGCCGCGGCCGTCTATTTCGTCATCAGCTTCAGCCTGTCGATGCTGGTCAAGCGCCTGCAGGCCCGCATCGCCATCATCCGTTGAGTGAGCATCGCCATGATCAAGATCAGCAACGTCAGCAAGTGGTACGGCAGCTTCCAGGTGCTCACCGACTGCTCCACCCACATCGAAAAGGGTGAGGTGGTGGTGGTCTGCGGCCCCTCGGGCTCGGGCAAGTCCACCCTCATCAAGACCGTCAACGCGCTGGAGCCCTTCCAGAAGGGCGACATCGTCGTCAACGGCGTGAGCATCGCCGACCCCAAGACCAACCTGCCCAAGCTGCGCAGCCACGTGG
>JAEYPG010000722.1 GCA_023410975.1 Pseudomonadota bacterium | reverse complement strand
GGCGTAGCTGCCGACGATGCCAAAGATTTCATGGCGGGCCGCGATGTTGTCGTCCGGCGTCAGGTCCGTTACCTCGACGTGCATGTTGCCGACCTCAATGTGCGCGCTGAGCGCCGCCATGGTGGTTGGGGCAGCAACTGTGATGAGCACGGGCAGGATAAGTTTCACGGTGCATCTCCTGGCGGGCACAGGCCCGGCAAGGAGGATTGCACCTCCCAAGCCTGCAAGAAGCGCGTCACATGTGTCAGCGTTCCGGCACAAGTGGCCTGCCGTGTATCCCGGCCATGTCCTGCTGCAGTTCCGCGTACCCGAAGGCGCCACGCAGCTGTTCCTGGCCACGAGGGGCGGGACGGGGTAGCACAACAACAGCGGCAAGTTCAACCTGCGTACCGGCCAGTTCAACGTGCTGGAGCCGGACATGCTGGCGCTGGTGCTGACGGGGTCGGGCCCCGTTGCCGTGCGCGGCTCAGCTTCCGGGTAACACCTGCTTGATGATCTTGACCAGCTCGGCCGCCGCCACGGGCTTGACCAGCCAACCGGTGGCGCCGAGCTGGCGCGCCTGGTCGCGCTTGGCCTGCTGGCTTTCAGTGGTGAGCGTGAGGATGGGCGTGAAGCGCATGAGCATGCGCGCCTGCTTGATCAGCTCCAGCCCGTCCATACGGGGCATGTTGATGTCCGTGATCATCAGGTCCGGCTTGCGCGCCCTGATGCGCTCCAGCGCCTGCATGCCGTCGCTGGCGGTGCTGACCTCGAAGCCGGCGATTTCAAGCGAGCTCTTGAGGCTCATGAGCATGGTGGCCGAATCGTCGACCAGAAGAATGTGCTTCACGTTCAAGTCCTAAGAAGGAAATCAAAACAGTTCTATGCGCAGCCCCGGGTTGCCGGGCTGCTCCTCCACCGCGGCCTCCGGCTCGCGGTGCATGGCTTCCGAGGCACGGTAGTCAGGCGCCAGCGCCTGGGCCCGCTGCACGACTGCGGCCAGGTCCTGGCCGCCGCCGCGCAGGCTCTCGGTAAATTCCTCGACCACGACCTGGCGTGCCTGCATGGCGGGCTCCAGCCGGTCCACGATCTGCTTGACCACGTCCTGGTACTGGGCCGTGTCCAGCAGCGTGGCCAGGCCGTTGTCCAGCTCGTCGTGGTGCGCGGCCACGCCATGGACCAGCTCGCCGTGCAGCTCGCGCAGGTGCACATAGCCCGACTGCAGCGCCTGCGTGCGCTCGGCCAGGCTGGCGGACTGCGCTTCGGTGCGGCGCGTGCGCTCGCTGAACTCGACGCTCCAGCCCTGCTCCACCGTCTGCGCCAGCGTGCCTATGTCCTGCGCGATGCTGGTGGCCGAGTCGCGCGACTGGTTCGCCAAACGACGCACCTCCTGCGCCAGTACCGAAAAGCCCTTGCCGGCCTCCCCGGCGCGCGCAGCCTCTATGGCGGCGTTGATGGCCAGGATCTCGGTCTGCCTGGCGATGAGCTGAATGGTCTCGGTGAGGCTGGAGAGCTTGCGCACCTCGGCCACCAGGCCCTCGAACGCCACGCGCTCCTGCGCCATCTGCTGCGGCAATGCCTGGACGAAGGCCGCCAGCTCGGCCAGCGCCGCGCCGTTGCGCTCCATGCTCTCCTGCATGGCGTCGCTGCGCTCGCGGGCCTGGCCCAGCTCCTGTTGCAGCCGCGACGACAGGCGCCGCAGCCCCGAGACGCGATCCACCATCTGCAGCGCAGAGGTTTCAGACAGGTCCACCGCACGGCGCATCTGCGCCGCCATCTCGCCGTCCAGCTCGCGCAGACCCTGCACCACGGCGGCATCGCTGACCGCCGCGGCCGGCGAGGCGCAGGCGCCGTCGCTCGTGGGCCTGGCACGGCCCAGCAGCCGCTTCAACCACGTCGTCACCATGACAGCACCTCGCTCAACCAGCGCTCGGTTGGGCGCGACACGATGGCGGGCCGCAGCACCAGCAGCGCCTGCAGCACGGCGGCATGCAGGTGGACACAGCCGTTGAGCGACACGGCGGGATTCGGCTGCGAGCGCAACCAGGACACCAGGGTCTCGGCGTCTTCGACGCCCACCACGCCTTCCAGCAGCGCGGTGCCCTCTTCGAAACGGATGGGCATGATCAGACAAGCTCCTTGGGATTGAGCACCATCAGCACGCTGCCGTCGCCCATCAGGGCGGTGCCGGCAAAGCCGGTGAGGCCGGCGAGAACGCCTTCCAGCGGCTTGAGGATGATGTCGGCCGCGCCGTGGAACTGGTCCACCAGCAGGCCCACGTGGCCGCCGGCCAGGCGCAGCACCAGCACGGCCAGCTCGCCGTCGGCATTGGCCAGCGGCGGCGCGTCCAGCGCCAGCAGCGCGCCCAAGGGGCGCAGCGGCACGATGCGCCCGCGCAGCACCGCGGTCTGCGCCTGCTTGAAGTGGTGGATGTCGTCTCCCGGCACGCGCACCGTCTCGACGATGAGCTCCATGGGCACGCCAAAGCGCCGACCCGCGCATTCCACCAGCATCACGTGGCTCACGGCCATGGACAGCGGCAGCGACAGCCGCACGCACGAGCCCTGGCCGGGTTTGCTTGCGAACTCCACGCGGCCGCCCACGCGCTCCACGGCCGTGCGCACCACGTCCATGCCCACGCCGCGGCCGGAGAGGTCGGAAATGGACTCGGCCGTGGAGAAGCCGGGCAGGAAAATGAGCTGCACGGCTTCCGCGTCGCTGAGCGCCGCGGCGCGCTCGGCCGGGATCAAACCGCGCTCCACCGCCTTGGCGCGCACGCGCGCCACGTTGACGCCGGCACCGTCGTCCTGGATCTCGATTTCCACCCGGTCGCCCTGCTGCGCGGCGCGCACGCGTATGCAGCCCTGCGCCGGTTTACCGGCGGCCAGGCGCACGGCGGGAGGCTCCAGGCCATGGTCCAGGCTGTTGCGCAGGATATGGATGAGCGGGTCGGCCAGCGACTCGATGACGTTCTTGTCGGCCTCGGTGTCCTCGCCCGACAGCTCCAGCCTCACGTCCTTGCCCAGCTTGCGCGAGATGTCGCGCACCAGGCGGTGAAAGCGCTGGAACAC
>JAEYPG010000698.1 GCA_023410975.1 Pseudomonadota bacterium | reverse complement strand
TGAACTGACAGTAATCACGACGAGTTGGCTTCACAGAGGTCCTCGCACATGAATGGGGCTTCGATTTTACTCAGCCAAGAAACAGGATCAAAAAAATATTATGAAGTTTCTTTTGCGTAAGTCCTATGATTGATACCGGATTCATCTCAATCCCTTATTGGTCAGGGTATGGCTCCGGGCCGATCCAGCTGCACACCGTCCGGCGGAACGTACTCTAGTTCTTGGCGGCCACCGCCATCGCGGAACCAGTCCTTGTATTGCCGGGAATTTTTCCCGGTCCTCATCGCCCCGTGCCAAGTCGGCACAACCCTTGTTCCCCAACTGCTCCATCGAGTGCTCCATTCAGCCGGGTATTCCCGAAACCGCGCCAAGTCCCGAGAGAGCCGGGAAAATTTCCCGGTTTCAGCGTGACCAAAAACCCGCATTTCGATGCGGTACGCAACCTACCATCTCATTCCAGCAGGGAAATCAATTTCGCTGTGCACGGCGCTCTGCCCAATATGGCGCGCCAATTCAATTGGAAAAAGTGAGAGGAGTACGAATGAACAGGCATCAGCTTGTCCGCGGCGCCATTGCACTGGCTGTTTCGACCATATGTTCATTGGGCATGGTCCATGCCGCCAAATCCGTGTCCTGGGACGATATCCGCAACGACGACAAAACCGGCGCCGATGTGCTTTCCTACGGTCTCGGGATGAAGGCGCAGCGCTACAGCCCCCTCAAGCAAATCAATGCCAAGACCGTGACAGGGCTGGTGCCGGCATGGAGTTTTTCCTTTGGCGGCGAGAAACAGCGCGGCCAGGAAGGCCAGGCGCTGGTACATGACGGCGTGGTTTACATCACTGCCTCGTATTCACGCTTCTTCGCCGTCGACGCCAAGACCGGCAAGCGCCTGTGGGAGTATGAGCATCGCCTGCCCGACGATATTCGCCCGTGCTGCGACGTGGTCAACCGCGGCCCGGCCATCTACGGCGACAAGGTGTTCTTCGGAACCCTCGACGCCAGCATCGTGGCGCTCGACAAGAACACCGGCAAGGTGGTGTGGAAGGAGAAGTTCGGCGATCACAAGGTCGGCTACACCATGACCGGAGCACCGTTCATCGTCAAGGACCAGAAGAGCGGACGCGTGCTGCTCGTCCATGGCTCCTCGGGTGACGAATTCGGCGTGGTCGGCTACCTGTTCGCCCGCGACCCCGACACCGGCGAGGAGGTGTGGGCGCGCCCCCTGGTGGAAGGCCACATGGGACGCCTCAACGGCAAGGAGAGCACCCCTACGGGCGACCCGAAGGCGCCGTCCTGGCCGCGCGACAAGGACGGCAAGCTGGTGGAGGCCTGGAACCATGGCGGCGGCGCGCCGTGGCAGACGGCCAGCTTCGACGTCGAGAACAACATGGTGGTCATCGGCGCCGGCAACCCTGCGCCTTGGAACACCTGGCACCGCACCAAAGAAGGCGACGATCCGCGCAACTGGGACAGCCTGTTCACCTCCGGCCAAGCCTACGTGGACGCCAGCACCGGCGAGCTCAAGGGCTTCTTCCAGCACACGCCCAACGATGCCTGGGACTTCTCGGGCAACAACTCCGTGGTGCTGTTCGAGTACAAGGACCCGAAGACCGGCAAGGTCGTGAAGGCCTCGGCGCATGCCGACCGCAACGGCTTCTTCTTCGTCACGGACCGCGAGAAGCTCGCCATCGGCGCCGGCTATCCGAACAAGCCCACCTCGCTGATCGGCGCCTGGCCCTTTGTCGACGGCATCACCTGGGCCAAGGGCTTCGACCTGAAGACCGGCAAGCCCATGGAGGTCGCGGGCCAGCGCCCGCCGATGCCCAAGGACGGGGCCGACAAGGGTGACTCCATCTTCGTGTCCCCGCCGTTCCTGGGCGGCACGAACTGGCATCCCATGTCCTACAGCCCCGACACCGGCCTGTTCTACATCCCCGCCAACCATTGGGCGATGGACTACTGGACCGAGAAGCTGACCTACAAGGCGGGCTCCGCCTACCTGGGCCAGGGCTTCCGCATCAAACGGCTCTTCGACGACCACGTGGGCGTCCTGCGGGCCATCAATCCCGTCACCGGCAAGATCGCCTGGGAGCACAAGGAGAAGTTCCCGCTGTGGGCCGGCACCCTGACCACCGCGGGCGGGCTGGTGTTCACCGGTACGGCCGACGGCTACGTCAAGGCCTTTGACGCCAAGGACGGCAAGGAACTGTGGAAGTTCCAGACCGGCTCCGGCGTCGTCTCGGTGCCCATCACCTGGGAGATGGACGGCGAGCAGTACGTCGGCATCCAGTCCGGCTATGGCGGCGCGGTTCCGCTGTGGGGTGGCGACATGGCCGAGCTGACCAAGCAGGTGACGCAAGGCGGCTCGATGTGGGTGTTCAAACTCCCCGGCAAGGTCGCTTCCAGGTAACCAGCTTCGGATCGACTCCGCAAGCCATCGCCTGCCGGCCACGCGCGTGGCCGGCCTTTCCTTTCCTGGTTGAACCTTCGCAACGCCATGCGCTTACCGATGAATGCCTTGAGTCGCCTGCTGTGGGCGTCGCTGCTGTCCTTGCAGGCCGGCACCGCTGGAGCGCAGGACGCGGCCGCGGGCGATGCCCGCGAGCCGCTCGTCGTCAACGGCTGCCCTATCTGGCCGCACGCACGCTGCCGTGGGGCCGACCTGCGCCATGCCAACCTGGCTGGGCGGGACTTGGCGGGTGCCGACCTTTCGGGCGCCAACCTGTCGCGGGCCGACCTGCGGGGCGCCAACCTGGCCGGAGCCGTGCTGGATGGCGCGGACCTTACCGCCGCCAGGCTCGCCAAGGTGAATGCCCCGGCCGCGTCCTTCAAGGGTGCCCGGCTGGTTGCGGCAGACCTGGAGTTCGCCCGCGTGATGCGCGCCGATTTCAGCGATGCGGACCTCACCGCTGCCAACCTGGAAGCCGCGCGCGCCAACTTCGCCTGGTTTCCCAGGGCCCGGCTCATCAACGCCAACCTTCAGGAAACCAAGTTCGTCTCGGTGAACTTCGAGAATGCCGTCATCCAGGGCAGCGTCCTGCGCTTCGCCATCTTCCCGGACGGCTACTTCAAGGGCTGCACGGGCTGCCCGAAGGACTGGTACGCCAACCAGTCCGAGTAGCGCCGCCTGTGGTCGCGGCGCCTTGAGTCCCGGCGAGGCCTGCCTCGCCATTTCATTCCTCGCCGCCGCCCGGCTGGGCCCGCCGCGGGCGGCATCTGGAGAAACCTTGAGCAACTGCTTCGTCAATGCCTGGCGGCACCGGAAGGCCCGCTTCCTCGTCGCCGGCGCCATTGCGGTGTTCGCCGGCGCCGCAGGAGCGCAGTCGGATGCACCGTACAACGTGCAGGACGTGCCTGCACTGGGCACCGAGTGGAAACCGGCCAATCCGTACCGGGGCAACGCCGAGATGGCGCGCGCCGGCGGCGTGGCCTACCACCAGAACTGCGCCCGCTGCCACGGCGTGGATGCCGTGGCCAGCGGAACGGGCGGGATGCCCGCGCCCGACCTTCGCCGGCTCGCCCGGTTCTGTCGCCGCATCCAGGACACCGCACTGCGGTCCACCTGCATGGACGACGACGACGACTACTTCCGCGTCACGGTGCTCAAGGGAAAGACGGTGGTCGGCGTCGAGCACATGCCGGCGTGGAAGGACAAGTTGACCCAGGAAACCATCTGGGCCATCAAGACCTTCATCGATGCCCGCGGCGAGGTGAAGCGGTAGGGCTGTGGCCCGCCGGCCGTTGACTTGGCAGGCGGGGCGGCCGCAGCTCAGCTGTAGCTGCGCAAGCCCGGAGAACGCACGGCCTGCATGGACGATACCGGCTGCGGGCTGCTGCGGTTGAAAAGGCCCAGCCGCTGGGCTTCCAGGGCCGCCTCGGCACGCGAGCTCACGTTGAGCTTGCGGTAGATCTGCTTGACGTAGTCGGCGATGGTGTGGCGCGACAGGTTCAGCTGCACGCCGATCTCCGGCAACGTGAAACCCTTGGCCACGCGCAGCAGCACGTCGCGCTCGCGCTCCGTGAGCTTCACGTGCGGGATCAGGTCGGCATCGGGCTTGGGCAGCGCGGCGAAGTAGGCCATGACGCGGCGCGCGATGGACGGCGACAGCGGCGGCTCGCCCTGGCTGATGCGCCGCAGCTGGTCCGCGATCATCTCGCGCGGCTGCTCCTTGAGGATGTAGCCGTAGGCGCCGGCCTGCAGCGCGGGGAACAGATGGTCGTCGTCATCGTGGATGCTCACGACCACCGACTGCGCGTGCGGCTGCTTCTCGCGCAGTGCCGCGACCACGTCCACGCCGGAGCCGTCGGGCAAGCCCAGGTCGATCAGCGCCAAGTCGAAGCGCATCACGGAGATGAGGCCGAAAGCGTCGTGCACCCGGGCGCTTTCTGCAATGCGCGCCTCGGGAAACAGTTCACTGGTCAAGCACTTGAGCCATGTACGGATTTGCGGCAAGTCTTCCAGGATCAGGATATTTTCCATTGCACCTCCCATGCGTGTAGTAGCGCGCGCAGCGTTTCCCCGCTGCACGCTCAAGCCTGTTAAGCACAATGCCTGCCATCATGAGCCGGCCGGCCCTGTCGTCACGACAGCGCGTGCGATCGGCTCTCTCTCAGAGCCCTCTCGCGGTCGAACCAGGCTTCGGCCAGGTGGCGTATCTGCGCATCGTTGGCCAGGATGCGCTGCGTGAAGCCGGACCTGGCCGCGAGCTGCTCGTCCGCCAGCACCGTCTGACGGGCAACGCTTTGAAGCTCGTCGATCAGGCTGTCGCAAGCGTCTTCCAGGCGTGCGACCTCGTTCCAGTCGCCGCGCTGCGCGGCCGCCAGCATGTCGACGCTGGCCGTTTCAATGGCTTCGTAGTAACTCAGCAGGGATGTGTCCATGGCGTCGAGCGAAGCGTGTCGTGAGCGACGTCGCTGGTGCTCTTATCGGCATGTCCGCGCGCCTGTTGAGCGCAACCGGAAATATCAATGGGTATCAGTCGTCCGCCAGCGCCAGCCGCAGCGTCACGCTGAAGGTGCTTCCTTGGCCCGGGGCGCTTTGGAGCTGCAGCCGCCCATCCATCAGTTCCACCAGCCGACGCACGATCGACAGGCCCAGGCCGCTGCCGCCAAAGCGCCGCGTGGTCGAGCTGTCGGCCTGTGTAAAGGGCTCGAAGATGCGCGCCTGCGCTTCCGCCGGGATGCCCACGCCCGTGTCGATCACGTCGAAGCACAACGTCAGGAACTCGCGGGTGCGTTCGACCTCCTGCACGTGCAGCGTGACGCTGCCCTCGGGCGTGAACTTCACGGCGTTGCTCAGCAGGTTCAGCAGTACCTGCTTGACGCGCAGCGGATCGCCCACCAGGCGCGCCGGCAGGTCCGGCGGCGCGTCCATGTGCAGCGCCAGCCCCTTGGCCTGTGCCTGCGGCAACATCAGGCCGCGCACCGTCTCCAGCAGCGGCGTCATCTCGAAGTCCACGAGGTCGAGCTGCAGCTGCCCGGCCTCGATGCGCGAGACGTCCAGCACGTCGCTGACCAGCGCCAGCAGTTGCTGCCCCGCCTGCTCGATGTGGCGCACGAACCCGCCCGCGCGCTCGGGCAGGCTCATTTGCGCCAGCAGGTGGCTCAGGCCGATGACGGCGTTGAGCGGGGTGCGGAACTCGTGGCTCATGTGCGCGAGGAACGCGCTCTTGGCGCGGCTGGCGGAATGGGCTTGCGCCTCGCTCGCGCGCAGGGCCTCGTTCGTGCGTTCGAGATGGCGCACCCCAGCGACGAAGCCCCAGGCGGCCAGCAGCACCGTGGCGCTGAACAGCACGCTGACCACCAGCACGACCGTGCTGTCCTGCCTCCACTCCGCCAGGGCCTCGCTGGTGGCCGTGGCCACGACGATGGACAGCGGCATGTCCGCAATGCGGCGAAACGCGGCGATGCGCTCCACGCCGTCGACGGCACTGACGTAGATGGCATGGCCCGTCTCCGCGTCCAGGTACCGCGTTCCGCCGACTTCGCTGCCCAGCCCCTGGCTGACGCCACCCACCACGCGCGCGCGCACCACACGGTCGTTCCCAAGCAGCGTCACCAGGCCCTGCGCCCCCAGCGCCACGCCCCGATACACCTCCTCGAAATAGCGGGGGTCCAGCGAGGCCACCACCACGCCCAGCGTCCGCCCGTCGGCAGCGGCTATGCGGCGCGAGAGCTGGATCGACCAGCGCCCGGACACCTTGCCCAGCACCGGCTTGCCGATGAACAGCCCGCCGTGCGCCGTGGCGGCCGCGCCATCGGCCACGCCGTCGGGCCACAGGTGCACGGTGACATGCTCGCGGTCGCTCAGGTCCACGGGCCCGGTCCTGAGGCCCTTGACGTCCAGGTTGGAGCCGACGAAGCGCCCATCGGCCCCCACCAGCGAGAGCTGCACCAGGATCTTCGGCGCCAGGCCGGTTTCGTTGGCCAGCAGCGGCAGGTCCTTCGGCTCGAAACTTCCCTCGCGCACCAGGTCCTGCAGGCGCAGCGTGGCCTGATCCACCGCGGCGATCACGCGCAGCGTCTGCTCCTGCAGCACGGTGGCGAGGTTGGCGTTCTGGCGCATCTCGGCCGCCACGGCGTCGTGCCAGCGTCCCCACAGCAGCGCGCCCACGCCGCCCCAGACCGCGAGCAGCGACAGCATGACGGCCAGCAGCACCAGCCGGCTCAGCGGCTGCCGCGACAACAGCGACACGACGGGCTTGGCGGCGTGGGCCAGCTGCCCGGGTTTGGAAAGGAAGCTCGGCATGGGAGGACGCTCGGCAGCACGGACCCTCCGACACGGCCCAGCCACGATGGCTGCGCCGGCCACCGGGCATCGAGGGACGCCTTTGCAGCCCGCCCGGAGCGCGGACGGCTGCATGGCAACTGACCGTTCGGGATTATGCCGATGCAATCCTGCAGCGCAGGAAGCACCCGGGAACCGTTACGCCACCGTGTGCCGCCCGGTAGGCCCGCCGCCGTCGCCCTCGGAGCGGCAGCTTCCACTGCCAAACGATCACGCCTGTGGTCCCGCAATGGTATTAACCCTAAATAGGGTAAACCCTAATCTCATGGCCTATAGTTGTTGCACCGCAGCATGAGGTTGCGGACCACGGGAGTGTTTCCTCCCAGCTTGTCAGGAAGCCACGACCATGAACCTTGCTTACGACACCGCCGCCCGGCGCGCCCTTTCCGCTCCTGCGACCGACGGCGGCTTTTTCCAGACCCTGAACCGCTCGCTGCGTGCCGTCTGGACGGCCCTGGAGAGTGTGGGCCGCGCCCGTGCGCGCCGGCAGATGCTGCAGTTGGCCCATGACGTGCAGGCCAGCCGCCCCGAGCTGGCGGCACAACTGCGCCAGGCCGCCAGGCGCGGCTGGCTCTGAAGCCTCGGCCTTCAGACGGCCTTCTGGCGCGGGCGGTGTCCCGCGCCGAAGGCACACGCCCTGCGGTGCCCGGTGAACACCGGGCGCCTGCCATGCCAGCGGCAGCGCCCGTCCGTCACCTCAAGGCATCGCACAGCTCGCTCAGGCTGGCCACTTCCAGATCCGGCGCTTCCGGGTGCGGCCACAGCGCCTGGACCCGGTTGGTCCAGACCGCCTGCATGCCGGCGTTGCGCGCGCCCAGCACGTCCATCAGCACGTCGTCGCCAACGTGCAGCACCTCGTGCGGCTGCACGCCGACGGCCGTCGCGGCGGCGTGGAAGATGCGCGGGTCCGGCTTGGGTACGCCGAAGTCGAGCGCGGCAACGCAGGCGCTGAAGAAGCGGCCCAGGCCCATGCGCGCCAGATCGGAATTGCCGTTGGACAGACTGACCAGCGGGTAGCGCGCAGCCAGAAACTCCAGCGCCGGCAGCGCGTCGGCAAACAGCGTCACGTTCTGGCGTTCGGCGAAGAACACGTCGAAGGCGGTCCCGGCCAGCAGCGGGTCGTCCCCGGCCTGCTCCAGCGCCAGGCGGATCGACTCCAGGCGCAACGCGCTCAGGTCGTGCTTGAGATCGGGCCGCTCCCGGCCGACATGGTTGCGGATCTCGCGCAGCGCCTCGGGGCTGGAAAAGAGCAGCGCGGTCCTCGGCGCGTTGATCGCGAGCCATTCGTGCAGCACCTTCTCGGCGCGGTCGATGGTGGGCCAGATCGGCCAAAGGGTGTCATCCAGGTCCAGCGAGATGGCGCGGATTCGTTGCAGGTTCAGCATGCGGCGGAGGGTACTTGATGACGCAAACACCGTCCCTGCGCGAGCCCGGATACTTTCGGCCGCCCTCGGACATGCTCCACGGAGCCCCTTGCATGACACACGCCCGCCTTCTTGCCAGCCTGGCCACCGCTACCTTGTGCGCGGCCTGCGGCCCCAAGCCCACCATGCCCCTGGCCGTGCCTGAACAGCTCGAAGCCGTGGGCCCGTCATCAAGCCAGCCTCCGCGCGTGACGGTCGAGCGCATAGGCGTGTTCAAGGACGACCTGGCCTATGGCGACCGGCGCGGCGTCTACATCATCCGCGACACCCAGACCGGGCGCGAGTTCATCGGCGTGAGCGGCATCGGCATCAGCGAGCTGGGCAGCCACGGCGTGCAGAACGGCAAGAACAGCAATTTCCTCAAGGACGAGCGTTGAGCGAGCCCGGTTGACCGCGCACCGCAGGATGGCGCTGCCGTCTGGTCAGCCGGCGCCGGACCCGGCATCTCAGGACTCGGCAGGCGAGGCTGCAGCCGCATACTCCTTGAGGCGGTTGTAGAGCGTCTTCATGCTGATCCCAAGCGCCGCGGCAGTCTGTTCCTTGTTCTGCTTGAAATGCTGCAACGTGGCCTGGATGAGCTGGCGCTCCATCTCTTCCATCGAGGTCCCGACCGGCAGCGTCAACACGGGATCGCCTCTGCCGGGCCTCGCGACGTGCTGCGACGCGCCCCCGTTGGTGGGCAGCCACTCGTCGGTGATCTGCTCGCCCTCGGCCATCACGAAGGCGCGCTGCACCACGTTGCGCAGCTCGCGCACGTTGCCCGGCCAGCGGTACGCGGCGAGCTTCTCCAGCGCCGCGGGCGT
>JAEYPG010000650.1 GCA_023410975.1 Pseudomonadota bacterium | reverse complement strand
GGTTCGAAGGGCGTGCAGGTGGGGTTGGCCTCGGCCTCGTGGCCGCTGAGCCAATAGTCGCCCGAGACCACCCAGACCTCGCCCCGGTGCTCCAGCCGCACCTGCGCCGAGCCCAGCACGTGGCCGGCGGGATGCAGGCTGATGCGCACGCCGTGGTGCTCCACCGCCTCGCCCCAGGGCAGCGCCTGCAGCGCGATGTCCGCCCCCATGCGCGCACGCAGCACGCCCTCGCCCTCCGCACTGGCCAGGTAGTGGCCGTGGCCGCGGCGCGCATGGTCGGCATGGGCATGGGTGATGACGGCGCGCGGCACCGGCTGCCAGGGGTCGATGTAGAAATCGCCAGGCGGGCAATACAGACCCTGTGGGCGTTCCACCACAAGGTCGCGTGCGGCAGCCGCCGCTGTGGCTTGTGCACGGTCCATCGGGAGATTGTGAGGGGACCCCATGGGAGAATCCGTTGCGTTTAGTTGCACTGCATCATGACCCCGTCTTCCTCCTGGCTCGCCGAAGAGGCGATGAGCCCGCAGCAGATCTATTTCAGCTTCCAGGGCCGCATTCCGCGCCGCATCTGGTGGCTTTACGGCGTGCTGGGGCTGCTGGGCCTGGGTGTGCTGGCCAACACGCTGCTGCGCGTGGCCGGCCTGAGCGAGGAGAAGGCGAATGACCTGGTCAACCTGTTGCTGACCTGGCCGGCGCTGGCGGTGTCCGTCAAGCGCTGGCACGACCGCGACAAGTCGGGCTGGTGGGTGCTGATCAACGCGGTGCCGCTGATCGGCATGGTCTGGACCTTGATCGAGAACGGCCTGCTGCCCGGCACGCCCGGCAGCAACCGGTACGGCGAGGACCTCGGCGACCAGCTCTGAAACGGCGCCATTCCCGTCCCGCACTGCCATCGCCGCATGGGCAAGTCCCTGGCCCGTCCCCTGTCCTCCCGCGTCCCGACCTTGCCCATGAGCCTCGCGCGCCCCCTTGCCGCCTGTGTCCTCGCCACTTGCGGCCTGCTTCCTGCCCAGGCGCAATTGGCCGCGGTGATTCCCAAAGTAAGACCGTCGGTGGTGGTGGTCGGCTCGTGGCGCGCCACCGACAACCCGCGGCTGGGCTTTCGCGGTACCGGCTTCGTGATCGGCGACGGGCGGCGGGTGCTGACCAACGCCCACGTGCTGCCCGAGGCGAAGCCGGACGAGAGCACGGCGCCGCTGGCCGTGGGCGTGCCGCGCCAGCGCGGCGACGGCGTGGCGGAAGTGCGCCCCGCAACGCTGCTGGCGTTGGACCGGCGCCATGACCTGGCGCTGCTGGCGATCGAGGGTGCACCGCTGCCGGCACTGACGCTGGCCTCCGCGCGCGAGCTGCCGGAGGGCACCGAGGTGGCCTTCACGGGCTTTCCCATCGGCGGCGCGCTGGGCTACTCGCCGGTGACGCACCGCGGCATCGTCTCGGCCGTGACGCCGGCGTCGCTGCCCACGGCTTCGGCGCAGCAGCTCAGCAACCAGGCCATCCGCCAGTTGCGCGACGGCCCTTTCGTGCTCTACCAGCTCGATGCCACCGCCTACCCCGGCAACAGCGGCAGTCCCGTGTACGACGCCGCTAGCGGCGAGGTGGTGGCAGTGCTCAACATGGTGTTCGTCAAGGCTGGGCGCGAGAGCGCACTGACGCAGCCCTCGGGCATCAGCTACGCCATTCCGATCACGCACGCGCTGGAACTGCTGCGCGGCGCGCCGGCACCCTCCGGTACTGCCCTGCCCGCCGCAGTGCCTGCCCAGTCCAAGCCGTCTTCTGACTGAAGAAACAGGGGTTGCCGTCCGGGCTGAGCCTGTCCAAGCCCTTCGACAAGCTCGGGGCGAATGGGAAGTCCAGGTCAGTAGCGCCCGGTGATCCCGGCCACGCGCAGGTACACGTGCGCCCCCCAGGCCACGAAGCCGCGGCGCAGCGCGCCCCAGAAGCCGCGCGAGCGAAGGTGCACGGCCTGCACCTCGCGCGAGTCGGCGATGGCGGCTTCGAACTCGGCGGCCAACTCGCGCGTGAAGTCGCGGTCGCGCACCATCACGTTGGCCTCCAGGTTCAGCAGCAGCGACAGCGGGTCGATGTTGGAGCTGCCCACGGTGGCCCACTCCTCGTCCACCAGCGCCACCTTGGCATGCAGGAAGGCGGGCATGTACTCGAAGATGCGCACGCCGTGGCGCAGCAGCTCGTCGTAGAGCACCTGCGCCGCCAGGCCCGCGATGCGGTAGTCGAGCTTGCCCTGCAGCAGCAGCCGCACCTGTACGCCGCGGCGCGCGGCGTCGCGCAGCGTGCGGCGGAACAGGTGGCCGGGATAGAAGTACGGCGACACCAGGTCGATGCGTGTGCGCGCGCGGCGCAGCGCGTCCACGTAGCTGCGCTCGATGGCGCGGCGCTGGCGCAGGTTGTCGCGCACCACGAAGGCGGCGCGCACCGGGCGCTCGGCATCGCTGCAGAGCTGGTTCCTCAGCGGCGGCGTGATGCGCAGCCGCCGCAGCAGCGCGCGCACCCGCGCCACCGGCTCGCTGCTGCGCGCCAGCGCCCGCATCTCCTCGGGCCAGTCGTGGCCGAAGGCCGCACGGGACCACATCGCGCCCACGGTCTGCTGCACCGGTCCGACCACCGGACCGCGCAGCGCCACGGCGAAGTCCAGCCGCGGCGTGTCGGTGCGGCCGTGGTTGAGGTCGTTGTGGTCGTCGATGACGTTGATGCCGCCCACGAAGCCCAGCGCCGCGTCCACCACGCACAGCTTCTGGTGCAGCCGGCGCAGCTGCCCGGGCTGCAGCAGCGTCCACCAGCGCCGCACCGGGCGGAACACCGCCAGCTCCACGCCGGTGCCGCGGAACCACTCGTACAGCGTGGGCAGCGAGGCCTTGCTGCCGAAGCCGTCCACCACCACCCGCACCTTCACGCCGCGCGCCGCGGCGGCCAGCAGCGCGGCGGCCACCAGCCGGCCGGCGTCGTCGTCGTGGAAGATGTAGGTGGCGAGCCAGACCTCGTGCTGCGCCGCCGCCATGGCCTCGCACATAGCGGGAAAGAGCTCGCGGCCGCCGCGCAGCAACTTGACTTCATTGCCGCCGCAGAACAGCGCGCGCGGGTGGTCGTACCAGTTGCGCAGCAGTGCCGAGGCGTCCTGCGGATCGTCCGCCGCGGCGCGCAGGCGCCGGCTGGAGGAACGCCCCGGGCTCACTGGCGCACCCTCGCGCTACGCGCGGTCCCGCCGAGCGGGACGGATCGCCCCCTTCGGAGCGGCCGTGCGGGGGCGCTCATGCCGCTTCGAGCTCGGCCACCAGCGGCAGGTGGTCCGACATGCGGGCCCAGGCGGTGCCGCGAGGCACGAAGGTCGAGCGGCAGCGCAGGCCGCGCAGGTAGAAGCGGTCCAGCGCGAACACCGGCGCCAGCGAGGGGAAGGTCGGGCAGTGCGTGCGCGCTTCCTCGGAGCGGGCACGCTGCAGCCCGATGCTCCACATCGGCGGGTCCAGCTTCTCGCCCCAGTCGTTGAAGTCGCCTGCCACCACCAGCGGCGCGTCGGACGGCACGTTGGCTTCCAGGAACTCGGCGAGCTTCTGCACCTGGCGCACGCGGCTGGCGTGGATGAGCCCGAAATGCGCCACCACGGCGTGCACCGTCATGCCGCTCCACTGCACCGGCACGTGCAGCAGCCCGCGCTGCTCGAAGCGGTGGTCGCTCACGTCGAAGTGGCCCACGTCGCCGATGGGCCAGCGCGACAGCAGCGCGTTGCCGTGCTCGCCATGGCGCGTGACGGCGTTGGTGCGGTAGGCCACGTCATAGCCTTCGGGCGCCAGGAAATGCGCCTGGCCCTGCTCGGGCCAGCCGAACTTGCTGCGGTCGAACTTGCGCGCCTCGCGGGTGTGGAAGAGGCGCACCTCCTGCAGGAACACCATGTCGGCGTCCAGCGCCTCCACGCCCAGGCCGAGGTTGTGGATCTCCAGCCGCTTGCGCGGGCCGATGCCGCGCACGCCCTTGTGGATGTTGTAGGTCGCCACGCGCAGCAGCGCGGTGTCGCTCTCGCTCCTGGGCGTGGCCGTGGGCAGTTGCGTGGACTGCAAGCGGTTGAGCACCATGTCTCAGTCCTCCGCGGCGGCGCCGGCCCGGCCGGCAAAGCGCGGCAGCTGCAGGATCGCCTCCGCGTTGCTGGGCGAGAAGCAGGCCGCCGCCGCTTCGCGCCAGGGCAGCCAGCGCATCGCCACATGCTCGCGCGGCGCCAGCCGCACCGGCGTGCCCACGGGCACCGTGAGGCCGAACACGTGTTCGGTGTTGTGCGTCACGCCGCTGGCATAGCGGTGCAGGAAGACGGGATAGATCTCGTACACGTTGCGCAGCCCCCAGTCGTGCAAGGCGGCAAGGCCGATGCCCGGGGAACGCACGTCAATGCCCGTTTCCTCGGACACCTCGCGTACGCAGGTTTCGATCAGCGGCTCGTCAACGCGGTCCTTGGAGCCGGTGACGCTCTGCCAGAAGCCGGGATGGTCGGCTCGCTCCAGCAGCAGCACGTCCAGCGCCGGGGTGTGGATCACCACCAGCACGGATTCAGGAATCTTGTGGGGACGCTTGGGAAAGGCTTCAGGCATGCGCCTGAGCATAGCGGCGTGGGGAGCGCCTCAAGGCGCGGCCGGTCAAGGCCGCAGTGCCGCGGCGCGCGCACGGGCGCGCACCGAGGGCACGGGGCGATGCATCAGCGGGCGC
>JAEYPG010000629.1 GCA_023410975.1 Pseudomonadota bacterium | reverse complement strand
CGGTGGCGATGCGCGCGCCCTGGATCTCGAACGGGGCCGTGCTTCAGTCACCAGACCGGCAGCCGCGTGCCGTCAGCTTTGCGCACGACGGCGCGTCCCAGCGCACTTCGCAGGCAAGTCAAATGGCGGCTGCGCCCTTCGGCGCCGCGGCGGGATACCGCCCTGACAGCAGCGCGCCGGCATGGGGCACCACCGCCTCAAGCCCGAGAAGGTCGAGCATGCGCCGCACCGTGCAGATGGCGGTCGACACGACGGGAGTCCCCAATCGATCCTCCAGTTGCTGGATGGCGGGCAGCGAGGGCATTTGCACGCATGCGGAGCCCACCACCACATCGGCTCCTTGGGTATTGAGCCGCTTCACGTCCTGCAGAAGAAGCATCGGGTCGCGCAAGCCCACTTCGAGGTTGTCCGGGATCTCGAAGCAAATGGAGTCGATCACCTCGATACCCTCGTGCTCGATGTACTGCACCACCAGGTCCGTGAGCGGTCGCATGTAAGGGGCCATCAGCGAGATGCGCTTGGCCCCCAGCGTCTTGAGCCCATCGACCAGCGCGCCGGCAGAAGTCATGACGGGTGCCGAGGACCGATTCGCCCGCGCGACCTCGGTCAGCTCGCGCTCGACCTGGCGGTGGTAGCCCACGCCCATGGCCATGATCGCCACCAGGCAGGCGGTACTCATGACGTCCACGCGTGCATCAGCCAGTTCGGCGGCGCAGCGCAGGCTTTCCTTGTTCATCGCTTCGAGCTCTTCCTTCGTCACCTTGTGCATGCGCATGCGGCTGGAGTGGAAGGTGAAACGCTCGGGACGGATGGCTTCGCGCGCGCGCAGCATCGCCGGAATCTCTGTTTCCATGGTGGTGTTGGAGCTGGGCACGATTTGCCCAATGCGCAACGGGGTCGACATGTCGTTTTCCCTGGATTGGAAGTGGGTTGAGGGTGCAGCTTCAAGCCTGGGCGGGTGATGCGGCAGCTCTCGGGCACCGCGGCCCACCCGGCGCCTGAACCGGCACGGGGATGCGGTCGCGCTCGCCCTTGTCGTCCATCGCGCTGTCAGTCGAGCTGGATATGCGCCTGCTTGACGATGTCGGCGAAGCGGCGGGTATCGGCATCGATGGCCGCGGCCAGTTCGGTCGGGGCCCCGCTCCATGGCTCGAAGCCGAAGACGCTCAAGCGCTCGCGAACGTCGGGCGCCGCCAGCGCATGGCCGACGGCGGCATTCATCTTGTCGATGACGGCCTTGGGCGTGTTCTTGGGCGCGAACAGGGCGACCCATGTCTTGAGCTCGAACCCCGCCGGCCCGGCGGCCTCGGCCACGGTCGGCACGTCGGCGTAGCCAGGCAAGCGCTTCGGTGCGGCAACGGCCAGCAGCTTGACCTTCTTCGACTGGTAGAGCGGCGCGACAGTGGCTGCGGTGCCGAAGGCCCACGCCACCTCGCCAGTGGCCACTGCCGTGTAGAGTTGGGGCAGCTCCTTGAACGGCACATGCGTCATGCGGGTGCCGGTCGCGGCCTCCAGCATCGAGGCTCCCACGTGCGCCACGCTGCCCATGCCCCAGGTACCGTAGGTCAGCTCACCGTTCTTGGACTTCGCCGCGGCCACCAGGTCGGCCACGGTCTTCCAGGGCGAGCTGGCGGGCACGACGATGAAGAAGTACGTCGAGTACAGCGGCGACACCGGCTCGAAATCCCTGGTCGGCGAGAAAGGCAATTGCTGGTACAGGTGCGGCTGCAACGTCATGTGGGTGTTGTCCACGGCCAGCACGGTGTAGCCGTCCGCGGGAGCGCGCTTGGCTTCGCCCACTGCCAGCCAGCCATTGGCGCCAGGCTTGTTGTCCACGATGACCTGCCGGCCCCATTCCTTGCCCAGCTTCTCGCCCACCTGCCGCACCACGGCGTCGGGGCCGCTGCCCGCGGAGTACGGCAGCACCGCCCTCACCGCCTTGGCAGGAAAGGTCTGCGCCGCGGCGTGGGCCGCCAGGCCCAGGGCCAGGACGGCACCGGCACACAGCCGGCGATGTTTCAGCGAAGTCGTCATGGTCTTGTCTCCGGTCGGGTTGGTCATGCCGTCAGGCCGCTTCGGGTTGCGGATGCAATTGCTCGTAGGCTGCCGTGAAGTGCGGGTCGCGCCGGCGCAGGTCCTCGTGCGTGACCTGGCCCGTGCGGCGCATGTAGTCGTAGGCGAAGCTCACCGGGTCCAGGTGCATGCGGCCCGCGACGTTCTCGTACCAGTCGAGGCTGCGGGCCGCGGCCGCCTGGAACGTGGACGAGGCCGGGCGCCGGGTGCCCTCGAAGGCCGCGAAGGCCGCGCCCAGGTCCGAGGGCTGCTCGGCGATGGCGTGGTGCAGCGCGATCGCGTCCTGCATCGCCATGCGCGTGCCCGAGCCGAGCGAGAAGTGCACCGTGCGCAACGCGTCGCCGAGCAACACGATGTTGCGGTACGTCCAGCGCTCGTTCTTAACGATGTTGGCTTCGAACCAGAGCGAGCGGTTGGTCAGCAGCTCGTTGCTGCCCAGGTCGGCGGCGAACACCTGCGCGCAGTAGCGCCGGCTCTCGTCCTCGCTCATGCGGTCCAGGCAGGCGCGCTGCCACGTGTCTGGATCGACTTCGACCAGGAAAGTGCTGAGCTCCGGGCTGTACTGGTAGCTGTGCGCGATGAAGACGCCGTGCCCGGTCTCGCGGAAGATCAGCGACACCGGGTGGAAGCGCTGGCGCGTGCCGTACCAGGCGAACCTGTTGCGCCGCTTCTCGAAGCTCGGCCGGAAGTGCTGCGCGTACTGCCGGCGCACGGCGCTGTTGCCGCCGTCGGCCGCGATCACGAGGTCCACCTCGCGCGAGAGCGCCTCCACGTCCTCGATGCGGCGTCCATACTCCACGTGGATGCCCTGGCGCTCGCAGGCGCGCTGCAGCACGCCGAGCATGTCGATGCGCGAGGTGCGCGAGAAGTGGTTGCCGTGCACCTGCACGCGCGTGCCGCGGTGCACGATCTCCATGTAGTCGCAGCGCTCGTGGTGCGCCGTGAACTCGGTGAAGAACTCGGGGTCGGCCTCGCGCAGGAAGCCCAGCCCCACGTCGGAGAACACCACGCCCCAGCCGTAGGTGGCGTCGCGCGGGTTCTGCTCGACGACGTGGATCTCATGCCGCGGGTCGTGCTTCTTGGCCAGCAGCGAGAAGTACAGGCCGGCCGGGCCGGCGCCGATGACGGCGATCGTCATGGGGTGGTCTCCTGGTGGGATGCGTGGGAGCGGCAGTCGGCCTGGTAGCGCTGCAGGGCCGTTCGGAAGGCCGGCGGAATCGGGATCGAGCGGCGCTCGTCGCGCGCCACGCACACCGGCGTGAGGCGCGCCACGAAGACCACCTCGCCTTCCGGCGTGCGGGCCGTGACGTCGAGCACGTAGGTGCGCTCGTTGATGGCGGCCACCGTCACCGTCATGTCGAAGGCGTCGTCGGGCCGCAGCGAGCGCCGGAAGTCGAACTCCAGCGCCCGGGTCGGCGTGCCGAAGCCCTGCTCGTGCTTGGCCCGCTGCGGCGTGGTGTCGAACAGCGCGCCGTAAAACAGCTCGGCGGCGCTGATGACGTAGTCGGCGAAGGTGGCGGTGTAGACGACGCCGGCGGGGTCGCATTCGCCCCAGCGCACGCGCCGGCGCACCACGAGCGGCACGAGGCTCGCGACGTGTTCGGTGCTGATCACGCCCGGCTCCCCTCGGCCGCAGCGGCCTCGCGCTCCAGGGTCTCGGCGATCTGGCGCTTGAGCGCCGGCTTGTCGAGCTTGCCCACGCGCGTGACCGGGAAGGCCTCGATGGTCTCCACGCGCTCCGGGCACTTGTACTTGGCCAGCCCCTGGGCCACCAGGAAGCGCGCCAGCTCGGCTACGTCGGGCGCCCGCTGGCCCGGGCGCGGGATGATGAAGATGCAGCCCTTCTCGCCGTAGAACGGGTCGGGCATGGCCACGAGCTTGGCATCGGCCACGGCCGGATGCCGGCTCACGAAGGCTTCCACCTCCTCGCAGCCGATCTTCTCGCCACCGCGGTTGACGTTGTCGCGCAACCGTCCTTCGAAGGCATAGCAGGTGACCCCGTCCACCACGTGCGCGCTCATCATGTCGCCGGTGCGGTAGAAGCCGTCCGAGGTGAAGGCCTGCGCATTGGCCTCAGGTGCGTCGAAGAAGCCGGGCAGCGTCGCGGGACCGCGGAAGCACAGCTCGCCCATCGCGCCGGGGGCCACGGGCGTCTCGGA
>JAEYPG010000621.1 GCA_023410975.1 Pseudomonadota bacterium | reverse complement strand
GCGTGGGAGCGGGTGCCGGCGCCGGGGCGGGTGCGGCCACCGGGGCCGGCGCGGGGGCCGGCTTGGGCGGCGTCACCGGGGCGGGCGTCTCGGGCAGGATGCCCTTGATCACCGGCTCCTGCTTCGGCTTGGTCTTCTCGCGCCGCGTGATCCCGACCTCGTCGTCGGGCTCCTCGATCATCGTGTAGCTGGCCTGCAGGTTCTCCAGGCGCGGATCGTCGTGGCGCAGCCGCTCCAGCTTGTAGTTGGGCGTTTCCAGGTGCTTGTTGGGCACCAGCAACACCGTCACGCGCTGCTTGAGCTCGATCTTGGTGATCTCGGTGCGCTTCTCGTTGAGCAGGAAGCTCGTCACCTCCACCGGCACCTGCACGTGCACGGCGGCGGTGTTGTCCTTCATGGACTCCTCCTGGACCATGCGCAGGATCTGCAGCGCCGAGCTCTCGGTGTCGCGGATGTGGCCAGTGCCGTTGCAGCGCGGGCAGGTGATGTGGCTGCCCTCGCTCAGCGCCGGGCGCAGGCGCTGGCGGCTCAGTTCGAGCAGGCCGAACTTGGAGATGGAGCTGAACTGCACGCGGGCGCGGTCCTGGCGCAGCGCGTCGCGCAGCCGCTGCTCGACCTCGCGGCGGTTCTTGGACTCCTCCATGTCGATGAAGTCGACCACGATCAGGCCGCCCAGGTCGCGCAGCCGCATCTGGCGCGCGATCTCGTCGGCGGCTTCGAGGTTGGTGCGGCTGGCGGTCTCCTCGATGTCGCCGCCGCGCGTGGCGCGCGCGGAGTTGACGTCGATGGACACCAGCGCCTCGGTGTGGTCGATGACGATGGCGCCGCCGGAGGGCAGGTTCACCGTGCGCGCGAAAGCCGTCTCGATCTGGTGCTCGATCTGGAAGCGGCTGAACAGCGGCGCGTCATCGCGGTAGCGCTTCACACGCGGTGCCATCTCGGGCATCACGTGGTTCATGAACTGCTGCGCCTGCTCGTAGATGTCGTCGGTGTCGATCAGGATCTCGCCGACGTCCGAGGTGAAGTAGTCGCGGATGGCGCGGATGACGAGCGAGCTCTCCTGGTAGATCAGGAACGCGCCCTTGCCAGCCTGGGCGGCGCCGTCCACGGCGCTCCAGAGCTTGAGCATGTAGTTGAGGTCCCACTGCAGCTCGGCCGCCGAGCGTCCAATGCCGGCGGTGCGGGCGATCAGGCTCATGCCCTTGGGATGCTCAAGCTGGTCCATCGCCTCCTTGAGCTCTTCGCGGTCCTCGCCCTCGATGCGCCGGCTCACGCCGCCGCCGCGCGGGTTGTTGGGCATAAGCACCAGGTAGCGCCCGGCCAGGCTGATGAAGGTGGTGAGGGCCGCGCCCTTGTTGCCGCGCTCTTCCTTTTCCACCTGTACCAGCAGCTCCTGGCCCTCGCGGATCACGTCGCTGATGCGCGCGTTCTTGACCTCGGCGCCTTCCTTGAAGTACTGGCGCGAGATTTCCTTGAACGGCAGGAAGCCGTGGCGGTCCTCGCCGTAGTCGACGAAACAGGCTTCCAGCGAAGGCTCGACGCGTGTGACGACGGCCTTGTAGATGTTGCCTTTCCGCTGCTCGCGGCCTTCGATTTCGGTTTCGAAGTCGAGCAGCTTCTGGCCGTCGACGATGGCCAGCCGCCGCTCTTCGGGCTGCGTGGCGTTGATCAGCATGCGCTTCATGGGCACTCCCGCGGCCGCTCCCCGCGGCCGCCTCTCTTCAGCAGCGCCGCCCATGTCCTCCATGGGCGGCTGTCCGATGCACGAGAGAACGTGGAAGAAGCGTCGGTCAGGAATCGCCCGGGGCCGCCATCAAGCAGGTGCCTGGCACGGCAGCGGAGCTGCGTGCGGCACAACAGCAAAACAAGCACCGATGACGCATCTCCGCGGCCCGTCGCTGCCGGCGACAGGCAGGCCGACGGCGACCGCGCCGGTATCCCGGGGTCGCTTAACGGTCAGTTCGAGGGGAGACGGCGACAACATGCGCACGGTCACTGGACGCTGGGACGAGGCCCTGCAGGCCTCGCACCCTTGAAAACCTTGTTCGGTCCCTGCCACACGACAGGGGGGCTGCTTCTTCTACGGTGTCTCTTCCGCTGTGCCGGGCCGGCTGCCGGGTCACTTGGGGACCGGGCCCGCCGCCGGGCAATCGCGTTGCACCACCGGGTTTTTGCGCTTGCGCGCAGCCGGTGCATGTTGCAGTGCCAGTAAACTCTGAAAAATCAAGCACTTACAACACACATGGGCCGACGCATTATAGGCGCCAATTCCGCAGCCACGCAGCCGGCTGTCAAGACCCCGAACGTTGCGCCCGCCCCAAGCGTGCAGCGTCTCACGGTGGACGAGGGCTCGCAGGGCCAGCGCCTGGACAATTTCCTGCTGCGCGTGCTCAAGGGCGTGCCCAAGACGCACGTCTACCGCGTCATCCGCTCGGGCGAAGTGCGCATCAACAAGGGCCGCGCCAGCGCCGACACGCGGCTGGAGATCGGCGACGAGGTGCGCGTGCCGCCGGTGCGGCTGCCCGCGCCCACGGCCGCGCCGCCGGTACCCGCGCGCGAATTCCCGTTGCTGTACGAGGACGAGCACCTGCTGGTCATCGACAAGCCCGCCGGCGTGGCCGTGCACGGCGGCTCCGGCGTGAGCTTCGGCGTGATCGAGCAGTTGCGCCGGGCGCGGCCCGAGGCGAAGTTCCTGGAGCTGGTGCATCGGCTGGACAAGGAAACTTCCGGGCTGCTGCTCATCGCCAAGAAGCGCAGCGCACTGACCGCGCTGCAGGACCAGTTCCGCGCCCGCGACACCGGCAAGACCTACGCCGCGCTGGTGGTGGGCGCCTGGCCGGAGAAGAAGAAGGTCATCGACGTGGCCCTTCACAAATACCTCGACGCCGCCGGCGAGCGCCGCGTGCGCGCCGTGGACGCCGACCACGCCGAGGGCCGCCGTTCCATCTCGCTGGTGCGCATCGTCCAGCGCTTCCAGAAGTTCACGCTGCTGGACGTGACCATCAAGACCGGGCGCACGCACCAGATCCGCGTGCACCTGGCCAACGAGGGCTGCCCGATCGCGGGCGACGACAAGTACGGCGACTTCGCCCTCAACCATGCCCTGGCGCGCGGCGAGCAGGTGCCGGGGCTGCGCTTCGAGCGCATGTTCCTGCACGCGCGGCGCCTGGCCTTCGACCATCCCGCCACCGGGCAGCGCATCGAGCTCGAAGCCCCGCTGCCGCCGGAGTGCGCGCGCCTGCTGGAACATCTCTGACGGCGCGCCGCGCCGCCATGGTCCCAACCCTGCTTCACGCCCCCTATGAACCTGCCTCGCCGCTTTGATCTGATCGTCTTCGACTGGGATGGCACCCTCTTCGACTCCACGGCGCTGATCGTGCGCTGCATCCAGGACGCCTGCGTCGACCTGGACGTGCCGGTGCCCTCCAACGAGGCCGCGGCCTACGTCATCGGCCTGGGGCTGCAGGACGCGCTGCGCCACGCCGTGCCGGGGCTGGAGGCTTCGCGCTACCCGGCGCTGGCGCAGCGCTACCGCCACCACTACTTCGCGCGCCAGCATGAGCTCAGCCTTTTCGAGGGCACGCTGGAGATGCTGCAGGCGCTCAAGAGCCGCCACCACTGGCTGGCCGTGGCCACCGGCAAGGCCCGGCGCGGGCTGGACGAGGCGCTGGCGCATTCGCAGCTCGCGGGCATCTTCGACGGCACCCGCACCGCCGACGAGACCGCCTCCAAGCCCGACCCGCGCATGCTGCTGGAGCTCATGCGCGAGTTCGGCGCCGATGCCGAGCGCACGCTGATGATCGGCGACACCACGCACGACTTGCAGCTGGCGGCCAACGCCGGCACGCCCAGCCTGGCCGTGAGCTACGGCGCGCACTCGCACGAGGCCTTCGATGCCTACGGCCCGCTGGCGGTGCTGCACTCCACGGCCGAGCTGCATCGCTGGCTGATCGACCATGCCTGAAGCCCGTTCTCCGTTCGCCCTGAGCCTTTCGACAGGCTCAGGACAGGCCCTGTCGAAGGGTGTGCAGCCCGGCCTGGCCAGAGGGCTTCGACAGGCTCAGCCCGAACGGAAGTTTGTGGGGTGCCTCGGTCATGCGGAATGAGGTCGTAGACAGCCAGCCGCTGCGCCTGTGCGCCGGCGCCGACCTGGCCGAGAAGGGCAAGGCGCTGGTGTTCGATGTGCTGCTGTGGGGCCAGCCCGCGCGCGCCTTCGCGCTGCGCTTCGACGGGCGCGTGGTGGCCTACATCAACCGCTGCGCCCACGTGCCGGTGGAGATGGACTGGCAGCCGGGCGAGTTCCTGGACAGCGGCCGGGAGTGGATCCTGTGCTCCATCCACGGCGCGGCCTACGAGCCGGCCACGGGGCGCTGCGTGGGCGGACCGTGCGGGCGAGGGCGGCTGCGGGCGCTGCATGTCGAGGAAAAGGGTGCGCAGGTGTATTGGTATCCTTGCGCGGACGTCCGGCCGCTCCCGCCGGCTGAACCTTCTGCTGAGAGCCCCCCACCATGAACGACGAAGCCCGGCCCGGCGATGTGCCGGATGCACCGCCCACGCCCCCGCGCGAGGCCGCGCCGCCGCCGCGCGTGAGCTACGAGGCCGTGATGGAACAGGTGGCGCGCGAGTTCGTGCGTGGGCGCCGCAGCGAGCGGCGCTGGCGCATCTTCTTCCGCCTGGCTTGGCTGGGGCTGTTCCTGGCCATCGCCTGGGCGCTGCTGGTGCAGCGCGCGCACGTGACCACGCCCAGCAGCGGCCCGCACACGGCGCTGATCGAGGTGCGCGGCGAGATCGCCGCGGACACCGAGGCCAACGCCGAGGACATCGTCGCCGCGCTGCGCACCGCCTTCGAGGACCGCGCCGCGCAGGCCGTGGTGCTGCGCATCAACAGCCCCGGCGGCTCGCCGGTGCAGGCCGGGATCATCAACGACGAGATCCACCGCCTCAAGGCGCTGCACAAGAAGCCGGTCTATGCCGTGGTGGAGGAGATGTGCGCCTCCGGCGCCTACTACATCGCCGTGGCCGCCGACGAGATCTTCGTGGACAAGGCCAGCCTGGTGGGCTCCATCGGCGTGCTCATGGACGGCTTCGGCTTCACCGGGCTGATGGACAAGCTCGGCATCGAGCGCCGGCTGCTCACCGCGGGCGAGAACAAGGGCATGCTCGACCCCTTCTCGCCGCAGAACCCGCAGCAGCGCGCCTACGCGCAGGCCATGATCGACCAGATCCACCAGCAGTTCATCAAGGTCGTCAAGGACGGCCGCGGCGGGCGGCTCAAGGAGACGCCGCAGACCTTCTCGGGCCTGTTCTGGAACGGCGAGGACGCCGTGGCGCAGGGCTTGGCCGACCACTTCGGCAACCTGGACCATGTTGCGCGCGACGTGGTCAAGGCCGAGGAAGTCATCGACTACACGCCCAAGGAGAACGTGGCCGAGCGCCTGGCCAAGCGTTTCGGCGCGGCCGTCGGCGCCGGCGCGGTGCGCGCGCTGCAGGCCTCGGTGAGCCTGCGCTGAGCCGCAGCTGCCACGGGGTCCGGCCGATGCGGGGACGCGCCATCACTGTGGTCCGGAAGCCCAAGGGCACCGGGCCGGGCCAACGCCGGCAGCCATGCGCCTGCTGATCGTCGAGGACGACGCCCAGCTCGGCGAGGCGTTGGCCACCGGCCTGCGCCAGGTCGGCCACACGGTGGACTGGTTCCGCGACGGGGCGCAGGCCGACGCCGCCCTCGGCGCCACGACCTACG
>JAEYPG010000478.1 GCA_023410975.1 Pseudomonadota bacterium | reverse complement strand
CGCCGGGCCTCCTGCCCGGCGCGCAGCCAGGCCGGGCTGGCATGGCGGCGACCGCGCGCGTCGGCGCCCATGTTGGGCGCGCCGCCGAAGCCGGCGATGCGCCCCAGCGTGGCGGTGGAGCTGTTGCCGTCCAGGTCCATCTGCAGCGTCGAACCGATGAACAGGTCGCAGGCGTAGTGGCCCGCGGCCTGGCAGAAGGCGCGGTTGCTGCGCAGGCTGCCGTCGGGCCCGGTGAAGAACACGTCGGAGCGGGCGCGGATGTAGTCCTCCATGCCCAGCTCGGAGCCGAAGGAGTGGATGGACTCCACCCAGCCGGCCTCGATGGCCGGGATCAGCGCCGGGTGCGGGTTCAGCGCCCAGTGCTTGCAGATCTTGCCCTTGAGGCCCAGCTGCTCGCCGTAGGTGGGCAGCAGCAGCTCGATGGCCGCCGTGTCGAAGCCGATGCCGTGGTTCAGCCGCTGCACGCCGTACTCGGCGTAGATGCCCTTGATGGCCATCATCGCCATGAGCACCTGGATCTCGCTGATCTGCGCCGGGTCGCGCGTGAACAGCGGCTCGATGAAGTTGGGCCGCGGCGCCTTGACCACGAAGCTCACCCAGTCGGCCGGGATGTCGATGCGCGGCAGCGCCGTGTCGCCCTCGACCAGCTCGTTCACCTGCGCGATGACGATGCCACCGGAAAACGCCGTGGCCTCGACGATGGCGGGCGTGTCTTCGGTGTTGGGCCCGGTGTAGAGGTTGCCCTGCGCATCGGCCGCGTGCGCCGCCACCAGCGCCACCTGGGGCGTGAGGTCCACGAAGTAGCGCGAGAACAGCTCCAGGTAGGTGTGGATGGCGCCGATCTCGATGCGGCCCGCCGACACCAGCTTCGCCAGCCGGGCGCCCTGGGGGCCGGAGAAGCTGAAGTCCAGCTTCGCCGCGATGCCGCTGTCGAAGAGGTCCAGGTGCTCGGGCAGCGCCAGCACCGACTGCACCATGTGCAGGCCGTGCACGCGCGCCGGGTCCAGCTGCACCAGGGAGCGGGCCAGGAAGTCGGCCTGCTTCTGGTTGTTGCCTTCGAGGCAGACGCGGTCGCGGGGCTCGATCACGGCTTCGAGCAGCTCGGTGACGGCGCCGGCCTCGGCGAGCTTGCCGCGCAGCCGCGGGCCCAGGGCCTGGGCGGCGCGCGCCAGGCGCGCGGCGCGGTTGTCCGCGCGGGTGGTCCAGTGTCTTGTGGTCATGGGCGTGTGGGGTTGAGGAAGGTTAGGCGGGCCGCGCGGGCGTCACAGCACCACGAACAGCAGCCACACCACGACGGGCGCGATCAAGGTCACGGCGCCGCCGTAGACCAGGAGCTGGCGGAAGAAGCGGTCGCGGTCCACGTTCTTCGCGTTGGCCAGCACCAGCGCGCCGTTGGTGGAGAAGGGGCTGACGTCCACGATGGTCGAGGACACGGCCATGGCGGCGATGAAGCCGATGGCGCCCACGCCCGCGTCGCCCTGCAGGAAGGGCACGGCCAGCGGGATCAGCGAGCCCAGCACCGCCGTGGAGGAAGCGAAGGCGGAGATGACGGCGCCCACCACGCACAGCAGCAGCGCGGCCATCAGCGGCGAGCTGAAGGTCGCCACGCTGTCGCCGACCCAGGCGATGGTGCCCATCTTCTCCATCACGGCCACGTAGGTGCTCACGCCCACGATCAGCATGATCTCCGGCCACGACACCTGCCCCAGCGCGGCTTTCTGCAGGTTGGGCTGCAGCAGGCTCAGCAGCAGGCCGATGCTGATGGAGACGAAGCCGATGTCGAGCTTGTAGACCAGCGTGAGCACGGCCAGCGCGAGCAGGCCCAGCGCCGTGATGACCTGGTAGATGCGCGCACCGGTGGCGGCGTGCGTGCCGTCGCCCTTGATCAGCGTGGAGTCGCCCTGCGCGGTGCGGCGGGCTTCGCCGAGGGCCTCGGCCTCGGCGTCGCCGAAGACCTGCGCGCCGGACTGGGCGTGCGTGACGTCGGGGATCTGGTCCAGCAGCGAGTTGCTGAACCCGGCCGGCTGGCGGCGCATGAGCTTCAGGCCGCCCATGCACACGAACAGGCCCAGTGCCACGGCGAAGTTGATGCCGAAGCTCGCCAGCATGGTGGCCAGCTCGCTCAGCGGCAGCCCGGCCTTGGCCACGACCTTGTTGGTGATGCCGCCGTAGATGCTGATGGGCGAGAAGCCGCCGGCCTGCGCGCCGTGGATCACCATCAGGCCCATCATCAACGGATTGATGCCGTTGCGCGCGGCGAAGCCCAGCGCGATGGGCGCGATGATCGCCACCGCCGCCGGGCTGACGGCGCCCACCGCGGTGAGGCCCGCGGCGATCATGAACATGATCCAGGGGATGGCCGCGATGCGCCCGCGCACCGCGCGCACCGCCAGGCCCACGAGCCAGTCGATGGTGCCGTTGTTCTGCGCCAGCGCGAACAGGTACGTGATGCCGGCCAGCGTCAGGAACAGGTCGGCCGGGAAGCCGCCCAGGATGGCCTTGGCATTCATGCCCGCCACCACGGTGCCCACCAGGAACGCGCCCACGAAGGCGAGCACGCCCATGTTGATCGGCAGCGCGGTGGCCACCACGAACATCGCGCCCAGCGGGGCGATCGAAAGCCAGTGATTGTTCATGCCGTTTGTCTCCAGTTGCTCGGCTCGGGCCGTATCGATTTCTGGAGCCAAAGTTAAAGGGCGACCGCCGGATGAACAATGAAGCTGCCGGTGCAACCGTTTCGCTGGGCGTAAACGTGGCGCGGATCAGTCCAGCTTCACGTTCGCCGCCTTCACGACCTCGCCCCAGCGCTTGGTCTCGGCCGCAACGAAGTCGCCGAAAGCCTTGCCGGTGAGCGTGGGCGTTTCGGCGCCCAGGCCGGTCCAGGCCTCCTTGATCTCCTTGCTGGCGAAGGCCTTCGCCAGCTCGGCGTTCATGCGCTCGATCGCCGCCGCCGGCGTGCCCTTGGGCGCCCACAGGCCGTACCAGGTGGCGACCTGGTAGGTGGGCACGCCGCCCTCGGCGGCGGTGGGGATGTCCGGGAAGCCCGGTGCGCGCTTGTCGCCGGCCACCGCCAGCGCCTTCACCCGCCCGCCCTTGATGTGCGTCGCCGAGGAGCCCAGGCCGTCGAACATCATGTCGATCTGCCCGGCCATCACGTCCTGCAGCGCCGGGCCGGCACCGCGGTAGGGCACGTGCATGAGCTGCACGCCGGTCTGCAGCTTGAACAGCTCGCCGGCCAGGTGGTGCGAGGTGCCGTTGCCCGCGGAGCCGAAGCTGACCTTGCCCGGGTTCGCCTTGGCGTAGGCCAGGAACTCCTGCAGCGTGTTGGCCGGCACGCGCTTGGGATTGACGATGACGACCTGCGGCACGCTGGCCAGCAGCGCCACGGGCACGAAGTCCTTGTCCAGGTGGTAGTCCAGCTTCGGGTAGATGGACGGTGCGATGGCGTGGTGCACCGCGCCCATGAACCAGGTGTAGCCGTCGGGCGCGGCCTTGGCCGCCAGCGTCGCGCCCACGTTGCCGCCGGCACCGCCCTTGTTGTCGATGATCACCTGCTGGCCCAGCAGCCTGGACAGCGAGGCGAACAGCGGCCGGGCGAAGGCATCGGTGCCGCCGCCCGCCGGGAACGGGACGATGACCGTCACCGGCTTCGTCGGCCAGGCCTGCGCCTGCGC
>JAEYPG010000458.1 GCA_023410975.1 Pseudomonadota bacterium | reverse complement strand
TCGCCCGGCTGCCCGGCGGCCAAGCCCAGCACCTGCGCCAGGGCCTCAGTGCCCAGCGCCAGCACGGGGACATCAGCAGCGCCATGCCGATGGTGGCCAGCGCTTCCCTGCCCCGGGCGGATTGACGCCGGGCCTGTTCCTTGTCGTTCATCGCTCTCCACGCCCTGGCCGTCCAGGCCAGCCCGCTCCTCGGATCGGCCGGCATGCTAGGGGCGGCTCGGGGGCCTGATCGTCGGAAAAGCAGGCGCTGCGGCGACCTCGCCACAGCGATGGCGCGCGGCTTGCCGGGCCGGGACGGCGATGGCGGGCCTGGGGCCGGCACAGAGGCAGATGCCGGGATTTCCCGGGGATGGTTTCGCGAAGTGCGAAAGCTCGGCTCGCCAGTGAAACATTCCGCCGCGGCGCGGGGCTGAACAGAATCCGCGCGGCCCACCACGAGGAGACAAGCATGAACTTCAGCCGCCGTACCGCCCTGGTGCTGCTCGCCGCCATGGGCTGCATGCCGGCCTTCGCCGAGGAGCGCTACCCGACCAAGCCGGTGACGGTGGTGGTGCCCCAGGCCCCGGGCGGCGCCAACGACGCGATCGCGCGCATCGTGGCGCAGAAGCTCAGCGAGCAGCTGGGTCAGCAGTTCATCATCGACAACCGGCCCGGTGCAGGCGGCAACCTGGGCACCAGTGTGGCGGCCAAAGGCAAGCCCGACGGCTACACGCTGCTGCTGACCGTCAGCAGCGCGCACGTGATCAACCCCTCGCTGTACAAGAGCCCCGGCTTCGACCCGGTGAAGGACTTCGAGCCCATCACGCCGGTCGCCACCGCCGGCTACGCGCTGGTGGCCAACAACAACTTCCCGGCCAGCAACGTCAGCGAGCTGATTGCCGTGGCCAAGAAGCAGCCCGGCAAGATCGCCATCGCCTCGGCGGGCAACGGCACGCTGAACCACCTCATCGGCGAGATGCTGCAGAAGGCCGCCGGCATCGAGCTCATGCACGTGCCCTACAAGGGCGCCTCGGCGGCGGTGACGGACCTCGTGGGCGGGCAGGTGCAGCTCTCGGTGCAGAGCCTTCCCTCCTCCATCTCCTTCATCAAGAGCGGCAAGCTGAAGGTGCTGGGCGTGGTCAACGAGAAGCGCGTGTCGGCGCTGCCCGACGTGCCGACCATCGGCGAGACCCTCAAGGGCTTCGGCTCCACGCCCTGGTACGGCCTGCTGGCGCCGGCGGGCACGCCCAAGGCGGTCGTGGCGCAGCTGCAGGCTCAGGTCGCCAAGGCGCTGGACACGCCCGACGCGCGCGAGAAGCTCGCCGCCGTGGGCTGCGAGCCCTTCAAGAGCACGCCCGAGCAGTTCGCCGCGCAGATCAAGGCGGAGCTGCCGCAGTGGGCGCGCATCGTGAAGGAGTCGGGGGCGACGGTGGATTGACAGGGAAACGGGCTTCTTCGGGAGCCTTTTCCTTTTTGCGCGCTACGTGCGGCCCAACGGCAGCGCCGTCTTGTAGCGCACCTGCTTGAGCGCGAAGCTGGAGCGGATCTTCTCCACGCCTTCCATGGGCGTGAGCTGTTCAAGGATGAAGCGCTCCAGCGCCGGGATGTCGGGCAACGCCACGCGCAGCAGGTAGTCGGCATCGCCCGACATCAGGTAGCACTCCATCACCTCCTCGCGCGCGCAGACCTGGGCCTCGAAGGCCTCCAGCGCGGCGCGGGTCTGCTGCTTGAGGCTGACCGAGATGAACACGTTGAGGTCCAGCCCCAGCTGCTTGGCGTCCAGCAGCGCCACGTACTGCCGGATCACGCCGCGCGCCTGCAGCGCCTTCACCCGGGCCAGGCACGGCGAGGGCGACAGGTGCACCCGCTGCGCCAAGGCCACATTGGACAGGCCGGCATCGCGCTGCAGCTCGTGAAGTATCCGCAGATCGACGGCATCCAGCTCCATTGCGCTGCTCCTGTTGAAGTTCACGGCATTTTGTGCTGCCGCGAGCTTCTTTCACCGCCAACTCCAGTCACTTCTGCCGCCCCCCCGTTCCTACACTGAAGCGCACCGCAGGAGAGACATCGATGAACCCTCTGGACATTCAGCAAGCCCTGGCCGCGCCGGCCGCCGCCGACCCCGATCCGCAGGAAAGCGCCGAGTGGCGCGACGCGCTGGCCTCGCTGCTGCAGGCGGCCGGGCCGTCGCGGGTGCGGCAGGTCATGGACATGCTCGCCGCCCTGGCGCGCGACCCGGCCGTGGGCTGGCAGCCCGAGCGCGGCACGCCCTACGTCAACACCATCGCGGCCTCGCAGCAGCCGGCCTTCACGGGCGACCTGGCGATCGAGGAGCGGCTGGCCTCGCTGATGCGCTGGAACGCCCTGGCGATGGTGGTGCGCGCCAACCAGGCCTACGGCGAGCTGGGCGGCCACATCGCCAGCTACGCCAGCGCGGCGGACCTGTTCGAGGTCGGCTTCAACCACTTCTTCCGCGGCGCCGACGCGGCGGGCGGCGGCGACCTGGTGTTCTTCCAGCCGCACTCGGCGCCCGGCGTGTACGCGCGCGCCTTCCTGGAAGGCCGGCTGGGCGAGAGCGACCTGGCGTGCTACCGGCAGGAGATCACGGCCGCGCGCCAGGGCGGGCGCGGCCTGAGCAGCTACCCGCACCCGTGGCTGATGCCGGACTTCTGGCAGTTCCCCACCGGCTCCATGGGCCTTGGGCCGATCAGCTCCATCTACCAGGCGCGCTTCATGCGCTACCTCTCGCACCGCGGGCTGCTGGACACCAGCGCGCGCAAGGTGTGGGGCGTGTTCGGCGACGGCGAGATGGACGAGCCCGAGAGCATGAGCGCGCTCACGCTGGCAGCGCGCGAGCAGCTGGACAACCTGGTGTGGGTCGTGAACTGCAACCTGCAGCGGCTGGACGGCCCGGTGCGCGGCAACGGCCGCATCATCGACGAGCTCGAAGCCCTGTTCGCCGGCGCCGGCTGGCGCGTGATCAAGCTGGTGTGGGGCTCGGACTGGGACGGCCTGTTCGCCCGCGACACCGAAGGCGCGCTGGCGCAGGCCTTCTCGCGCACGGTGGACGGCCAGTTCCAGACCTTCGCGGCCAAGGACGGGCGCTACAACCGCGAGCACTTCTTCGGCCAGAACCCGCAGCTGGCGGCCCTGGCGCAGGGACTGACCGACGAGCAGATCGACCGCCTCAAGCGCGGCGGCCACGACCTGGTGAAGATCCACGCCGCCTACCACGCGGCCGCGCGCACCCGCGGGCAGCCGACGGTCATCCTGGCCCAGACCAAGAAGGGCTACGGCATGGGCGACGCCGGCCAGGGCCGCATGACCACGCACCAGCAGAAGAAGCTGGAGCGCGAGGACTTGGTTGCCTTCCGCAACCGTTTCGGCCTGCCGCTGAGCGACGAGGCGGCGGCGCAGCTGGAGTTCGTGAAGCCGGCCGAGGACAGCCCGGAGATGCGCTACCTGCATGCGCGCCGCGCGGCGCTGGGCGGCTACCTGCCGGCGCGCCGCCCGCGGGCCAGCGCCGTGCCGGTGCCCGCGCTGGCGCAGTACGGGCGCTTCGCGGTGGAGGCCGAAGGCAAGGAGATGAGCACCACCATGGCCTTCGTGCGCATGCTCGGCGGCCTGCTCAAGGACGCGCAGCTCGGCCCGCGCGTGGTGCCCATCGTGGCGGACGAGGCGCGCACCTTCGGCATGGCGAACCTGTTCAAGCAGGTCGGCATCTACGCCTTCAACGGCCAGAGCTACGAGCCCGAGGACATCGGCTCGCTGATGAGCTACCGCGAGGCGCGCGACGGGCAGATCCTGGAGGAAGGCATCAGCGAGGCCGGCGCCATCAGCAGCTGGACCGCGGCGGCCACGAGCTACTCGGTGCACGGGCAGCCGATGCTGCCCTTCTACATCTATTACTCGATGTTCGGTTTCCAGCGCATCGGCGACCAGATCTGGGCCGCGGCGGACCAGCGCGCGCGGGGCTTCCTGCTCGGCGCCACGGCCGGGCGCACCACGCTGGGCGGCGAAGGGCTGCAGCACCAGGACGGCTCCAGCCTGCTGCAGGCGGCGCAGATCCCCAACTGCCGCGCCTACGACCCCTGCTTCGCCGGCGAGTTCGCCGTGATCCTGGACCACGGCATGCGGCAGATGCTCGAAGAGCAGGAGGACGTTTTCTACTACGTCACGCTGATGAACGAGAGCTACGCGCAGCCCTCGCTGCCGCCGGGCGTGGAGGCGGACGTGATCCGCGGCCTCTACCGCTTCGGCGTGCACGCGCCCGAAGGCAGCGCGCGCGGCCGGGTGCGGCTGGTGGGCTCGGGCACCATCCTGCGCGAGTCCATCGCTGCAGCCGAGCTGCTGGCGCGCGACTGGCAGGTGGAGGCCGAAGTGTGGAGCGCCACCAGCTTCAGCGAGCTGGCGCGCGAGGCACGCGAAGTGGAGCGCTGGAACCGGCTGCATCCGCAGGCGGCGGCACGCGTGAGCCACGTGCAGCAGTGCCTGGGCGGGGACGCGCCGGTGGTCGCCGCCACCGACTACGTGCGCGCCTGGCCGCAACTGGCCGCGGCCTACGTGGATGCACCGGTCACGGCGCTGGGCACCGATGGCTTCGGGCGCAGCGACACGCGCGCCGCGCTGCGCGGCTTCTTCGAAGTGGAGCGGGGGCAGATCGTGCTGGCCGCGCTCACGGCGCTGCGGGCGCAGGGCCGGGCCGACGCGTCCGACTGCGCGCAAGCCATCGAGCGCTACGGCATCGCTGCCGAGGCGCCGGCGCCGTGGACCTGCTGAGCGCGAGGCGAGACTTAGGCGAGGCTTAAGCCGGGCCGCGACCGATGCGCGGCCGTCAACACAGGGCGTGTGGGCTTCGTTGAAGCGACAAGTCCGGTGTTCGCCGGGCTGGCTCGACGGACCCGGAGCGCACACGCGGGTCACGATGAAGGACCACCATGAACGCCCACACCACCAAGTCCCTGCTGGCCGCGGCCCTGCTCACGGGTTTCGCTGCCGTGAGCTTCGCCCAGACCGCGACCCCCGCCACGCCGGCCACCCCTGCCACGCCGGCGGCTTCGGCCCCGGCCAAGTCCGACAAGATGGCCAAGAGCGACACCGCGACCCACAAGACGGCGCACAAGACCACGAAGCACAAGGCAAGCCACAAGAAGGAGCCGGCCAGCCAGGAACAGAAGCAGGGCTCCTGAGCGACCAGGCGGCGCTCCGCTGCATCCGCGCCTGAGAGCGGAGCGGGCCATCCATCGCGATGGCCGCGCGGCGCCGCATTGAAGATGACTTCGCAACCGCCTCGGTGCAAGCCGCATGGCGGTTGCTTGCTTTTTCCGGCGTGCAGCGTGCCTCCCGCACCTTGCCGGCCAGGGTATGCAATCGCCGCAGCCGTGCCCGAGTTTTTCTTGAAACGCGCCCTAGAACATTTCATTTTGCCCTGGGGACGGGCACTTCTAGACTGGCCTGCAGTACTTACCGACAGTGCTCATGGCCGTCATCACCTGCATCGAAGACCTTCGCACGCTGGCCCGCAAGCGCGTGCCCCGCATGTTCTACGACTACGTGGACGGCGGCTCCTGGACTGAAGGCACCTACCGCGCCAACGAGCGCGACTTCCAGTCGATCCTGCTGCGCCAGCGCGTGGCGGTGGACATCTCGCAGCGCAGCACCCGCACGCGCATGCTGGGCCAGGAGGTGGCCATGCCCGTGGCCATCGCTCCCACGGGGCTCACCGGAATGCAGCATGCCGACGGCGAAATTCTCGCGGCCCGCGCCGCCAAGCGCTTCGGCATTCCGTTCACGCTGTCCACGGTCAGCATCTGCTCGCTGGAGGACGTGGCCGAAGGCACCGACGGGCATCCGTTCTGGTTCCAGCTCTACGTGCTGCGCGACCGGGCCTTCATCGAGCGGCTGATCGACCGCGCACGCGGCGTGGGCTGTTCGGCGCTGGTGCTGACGCTGGACCTGCAGATCAGCGGCCAGCGCCACAAGGACCTGCGCAACGGGCTGTCGGTGCCGCCCAAGCTCACGCTGCGCAACCTGCTCAACATGGCGAGCAAGCCGCGCTGGGGCCTGGGCATGCTCGGCACGTCGCGCCGCACCTTCCGCAACATCGTGGGCCATGTGCAGGGCGTCCAGAGCATGAGCTCGCTGGCCGAGTGGACCGCGCAGCAGTACGACCCGACGCTGAACTGGGAAGACGTCGCCTGGATCCGCAGGCGCTGGCCCGGCAAGCTGATCCTCAAGGGCGTCCAGGACGTGGAGGACGCGCGCAGGGCCGCCGCCAGCGGCGCCGACGCGCTCATCGTCTCCAACCACGGCGGGCGCCAGCTCGACGGCGCACCGTCGTCGATACGTGCGCTGCCGGCCATCGTGGATGCCGTGGGCCACAAGATCGAAGTCCACATGGATGGCGGCATCCGCTCCGGCCAGGACGTGCTGAAGGCCGTCGCGCTGGGCGCCAAGGGCACCTACATCGGCCGCTCGATGCTGTACGGCCTGGCCGCCATGGGCGAGCAGGGCGTGAGCACGGCGCTTGGGATCATCCACAAGGAGCTCGACCTGACGATGGCCTTCTGCGGTTGCACCGACATCGCCCAGGTCGACCAGGGCGTGCTGCTGCCCGGCACCTATCCCCTCCCCACGCCGCCCGCGCCCCGGCCCGCCGCCGGCCGCGCCAGCTCGCCCGCCCACCAACAAGACCCCATGGAGACGACCTCATGAAGACCCACCGACGCCGCCTGCTGGGCACCGCCGCAGCGCTGTGCACGCTCCTGTCCGCCCCGGCCTTCGCCCAGGACCGCTATCCCAGCCGCAACATCGAGCTGGTGGTGCCCTATGCCGCGGGCGGCGGCGCCGATGCCATGGCACGCGCCTTCTCGGCCGCGGCCGTCAAGCACCTGCCGCAGAACATCATCGTGCTCAACAAGCCCGGTGCCGCCGGCGTGCTGGG
>JAEYPG010000184.1 GCA_023410975.1 Pseudomonadota bacterium | reverse complement strand
GGCGTTCCCCGGCCGGCGGCGGCTGCCGCGCGGGAGGGCCGCATGAACGCGAGCCTTCTGAACCCCGGCTGGCTGCACAGCGTGCTGCGCGCGCGCGGGTTGCCGCTGCTGCCGGTGGAGCGGCTGCGCGAGGCCGTCGCGCAGCTGCGCCCCGAGCAGGCTGCCGCGCTGCGGCAGGCCTGCATGGCACTGCAGGCGGGCACGGACAGCATGGCGCAGATGAGCCAGCTGGCCGACTTCGTGCGCCTCAGCCGTCCCGAGCATGGCGACGCACTGCGAACGGCCGGACTGTCGGACGACGTGGGCGGCCTGCTCGCGGCGCTGGAGGCACTGGGCGGCCAAGCGCTGTTCGACGCATTGCGCGCGCTGCCCGAAGCGATGGCCATCGAGACGCTGCGGTCACACCTGCAGCCGGTCCGGGAGCCCATGGCGATGGCGGAGTCCGATGCCGCTCGCGGCCCCGGCGACGGCTGGCCCGAGTCCGACCTCGACTTCGACGACGACGCGGCGCCTCCGCCCTGGACACCGGCCGATGCGAACGGTTTCTCGTCGCCGCCGCACGCCGAGCCGCCACCCGCACGCACAGCGCCAGTGCACTCGACGGCGGCTGCCGCTCCGCCGGCCGCCGCGCGCGTGCTGCCGCGCGGCCACCACGTCTACGGCGCCAAGGCCGCGCTGCGGGTGGAAGAGGACCGCTGGCGCACCGACGACCCGGTGCGCTGCCACACCCTGCGCCTGGAAGTCGCGCCCGCGCTGGGCGAGCGCCGCTACGACTGGGAGCACAAGATCGCGGTGCAGCTCACGGCGCGCGAGCTCCCCGGCTTCGCGGCCGTGATGCTCAACCTGCTGCCGCAGCTTCAGGCGCAAGGCCACGGCGTGCTCAACGACAAGTGGTTCGAGTGCCGGCGCCAGGCCGGCTCGGTGCTGGTACGTGTCGGACAGGGCCGCCGTGGCTGCGCCATCCCCGTGGCCGCCGGCGACCTCTACGAGCTCACGCTCCTGGCGCTGGACGCGCTGAAGGCCAACGCGCCGCAATCCGACACGGCGCAGGTCATGGCGGCGCTGCAGTCGCTGGCGGGCTGAAACGCAACGCGACGCAGCCGCCCATTCGCGGGCATCACAGCCTTGCTGGGCGGCGGCCGGCACCGCAACGATGGCCCCGGGCCCTTCGGCCCCGAGGAACCGCCATGCAGCGCACCGTCCTTTCCTGTGCAGCCCTGATCGCCTTGCTCGCCGCCGGCGCCCCGTCCCGGGCGCAGGAACTGTCCTTCGGCGAGCTGGAGCCCCGCCAGCCGCATCGCCTGTCGCGGGAAGAATTGCAGCAACTCTGGCCGGGCGCGGCGGTGAGCCGCGTCTCGGCGCGCGGCAACACCCACCGCTGGACCAACGAAGCCGACGGCAGCTTCATCGTCTCCACCGACAACGCCGGCGCCGGCCTCCGAGCAGCCAGCAGCACGCATGGCAAGTGGAGCATCCCGGAGGATGGACGGCTGTGCGTGACCATCGAGTGGCGCCAGCTGCCCACGGAAGACTGGTGCCGCTACGTGTTCCAGGCCAGCGACGGCTACTACACCACCCGTTCCGAATTGCCCGGCGCCGGGGACAAGGTCTTTCGCCTGGAGATCCGCAAGAAGGGCTGAGGCCGGACCGTCCGTGGCGCCCTAGAACACGCCCAGCGCCAATCCGGCCGCCATCGCCGCACCCAGCTCGCGGCAAGCCTCCAGCTCGGCCGGCGGCAGTTGCTTCGGTGCCTGGATGGACTGCGGCGTCTGGGCGTGGGTGCAGATGATCAGCGGCGGCGCCACCGCCTTGAGCCGCCAGCCTGTGGCAATGCGCTCGATCTGCCGCGCCGCGCCCTGCCCGTCACTGCCGGCACAAACCAGCGCGGCGTAGGGGCGGCCCTGCAGGCGCTCCAGCAGTGGGTAGTAGCAGCGGTCGAACAGGTCCTTCAGCAGCCCAGCCATGGAGCCGAGCATCTCGGGCCCGGCGAAGACGTAGCCGTCGGAGCCCAGCAGGTCCTGCGGGCCGGCCTGCGGCGCCTGCAGCAGCCGCACCTGCACGCCCTCCTCGCCGCTCGCGCCCTCGGCCACGGCCTCGGCCATCTGCCGCGTACCGCCGGTGAAGGAGACGTAAACGATCAGCAGCGTCTTCATGGCTGGATTGTTCGAGAGAAGAAGGGATCGACAGAAGCCGGCGACGCTGCGCTGCCGTGCCGGGCAACGCGGGCGGCTACGCTCGGGGCCCACAGGAACATCGCTTGCACGCTCTCGACCATGACTTTCAATCCTCACTACGCAGCCGTCGAACCCACCCGCGCCGAGGTCGATGCGTTGCCCGGCGCCACGGTGCTGGAATTCGGCGCGACGTGGTGCGGCATCTGCAAGGCGGCCACGCCCGACATCGCGCAGGCGCTGGATACGCAGCCTGAGCTGCGGCACCTGCGCGTGGAGGACGGCCCGGGCAAGCCGCTGGGACGCTCCTACAAGGTAAAGCTGTGGCCCACGCTGGTGCTGCTGCAGGACGGGCAGGAGATCGCACGCCTCGTGCGCCCGCAGGGGGTGGAGCCGATCCGGCAGGCGCTGCAGCAATTCAAGTCGCCGGCCGGCGGAGCGGCCTGAGCCGGCGCCCGCCGGGCGCTTTCACTCTTCTTCCCGCAGGAACTCGGCCCTGAAGGCCTCGCAGAAGCCGGCATTGCCAGCCAACGTGAGCGTCAGCGTATGGCGCAGCGTCTCGCTGCCCAGGCTCTCGCGCTCGAAGCGCCGCGCCCCGGGCAGGTAGCGCACGCGCTGCTGCGTGCTGCTTTCGCTGGTGGCCTGCAGGTCCACGTCCCAGCTGAAGCCCTCGTCGATCGGGCCTGGGCCGTCGGGGAAGCTGGCGTGGGCCCAGTCCAGTACCCGCGCGACCTCCTCTTCCAGCGCCGGCAGCAGGCGCGGCGGCACGGAGGCCATCGCGTCGAAGCCGCCGCTGCCGTCGTCGGCCTCGCTGAAGTCGAAAGTCAGGTAGTGCAGGTCCATGGCGGCGCGCGAAAGCGGAAGTGCTGGGGGTGCGCAGTCTGCCATCCGCGGGACGACGGCTGCCCGGCGTCCGGAGGGCTCTTCGCGGCCGCCTAGAATCCGCCCGAATTGCCCTTGGTTAGTTCCGAATGAACCTGGACCTGTTCGAGACCGACACGCCTGACAGCGCGAGCCCGCTGGCGTACCAGCGCGCGCTCGACGACTGGCTGCTGGCCAGCCACGAAGCCGGCCGCGTGCGGCGCCGCTCCTCGGCCTCGGTGTACGAGGCCATGTGGTCGGCGCTGGCGCAGTGGTGCGTGGCACGCGGCATCACGCTGGACGACATCACGGCCGCCGACCTGGAAGCCTACATCGCCTCGCGCGGCGGCTTCGACGAGCTCAGCTCCCGCTACGCGCTGCGGCTGCTGCGGCTGGTGGAGCGGGTGATGGAGCACCGGCGCCTGGCGCACGGCAAGCCCGTGAACCACGCCGCCACGGAGC
>JAEYPG010000387.1 GCA_023410975.1 Pseudomonadota bacterium | reverse complement strand
CGGCTGGCCTGGGCGGCGCGACGCTCCCAGACTGGCCGCCCCGCCGCCTCCGGCGGCACGCACCAAGGAGCACAGCGATGGCGACTTCATCCCTCTTGTCCCGGCGCCGCTTCTTCCAACACGCCTGCAGCGGCGCCTGCTGCGGCTTGGCGGCCTGGAGCACGCCCATGGCCGCGCTCGCGGCCGAAGGCGCGCGCACCACGCTCACCGCCACCCAGGCGCTGGATCGGCTCAAACAGGGCAATGCCGATTTCATGGCCAACCGCCAGCCGCCTGATCCGCCGGACCACAGCAAGCGGCGCCTGGAGCTCGCCCGCAGCCAGACCCCCTTCGCGGTGCTGGTGAGCTGCTCCGACAGCCGCGTGCCGCCGGAGCTGCTCTTCGGCGCGGGGCTGGGCGAGCTGTTCATCGTGCGCAACGCCGGCAACACCGTGGACACGGTGGCGCTGGGCAGCATCCAGTACGGCGTGCAGGTGCTGGGCACGCCGCTGATCGTGGTGATGGGCCACGAGCGCTGCGGCGCGGTGGACGCGGCCGTGTCGGTGGTGCAGAAGAACGCCACCTTCCCCGGCAGCATCGGGCAGATGGTGGAGCCCATCATCCCGGCCGTGCTCAAGGCGCGCAGCAGCGCCGGCGAGATCAAGGACGGCGAGCTGCTGGACCTGGCCGTGCGCGAGAACGTGCGCCGCACCGTGCTGCGGCTGCGCGAGTCGGAACCCTCGCTGATCGAGCCCCAGCGCACGGGCAGGCTGCGCATCGTGGGCGCGCGCTACGACTTCGACGACGGCAAGGTGGACTTCATCGTCGAATAGAGAGAACACCGCCATGGCACGCGCGGCCACGCCGCCACCGGCACGCCGGCACCGGCTCATCGCCCGCGCCGTGGTGGTGTTTCTGGGCCTGGCGGCGCTGGCGCTGCTGCTGCGCAGCCTGGTGTTCCTGGTGGTGGAAGCGTCCGCCTTCGACACCCCGCCACCCGGCACGCAGCGCCCCGACACGCTGGGCGCGCCCTCGAAGCAGTTCACCTTCCTGAGCGGCGGGCGGCGGCTGCACGCCTCCTGGGTGGGCGCCGCGGACCCGCGGGCGCCGGCCCTGCTGCTTTTCCATGGCAACGGCGAGGAGCTTTCGCAGTGGGCGCCGGTGCAGGCGCGGCTGCATGCGGCGGGCATCGCCTCCTTCGTGTTCGACTACAGCGGCTACGGTGCCAGCGCCGGGCGCCCGACGCTGGCGCGGCTGCGCGAGGACGGCCTGGCGGCGTGGCGGCAGTTCGTCGCCCTGACGCCGCAGGCGAGCCGGCGCGTGGCGCTGGGTTTCTCGCTGGGCTCGGCGGTGCTGCTGGACTTGGCGCCGCGGCTTCAGCCCCGGCCGCAGGGCCTGGTCATCGGCGCGGGTTTCGCGTCGGCGCGCGAGATGGCGGTCAGCGTCGGGCTGGTGCCGGGCTGGGCGGCGTGGCTGCTGCCGAACCTGTGGAACAACGAGGGGCGCATCGCCGAGGTGAGGCTGCCGCTGCTGATCCTGCACGGCCGCAACGATGAGCTGATCCCGGTGCGGGACGCGCTGCGGCTGTGCCGCGCCGCGGCCGGCCCGCGGCGGCTGGTGCTGCTGGAGCATCTGCCGCACGACGCGCCGCTGGAGCCGGCGCGCTCGGCGGGGTTCTGGGCCGCGGTGGAGGAATGGGTGAAGGGAGCGGGGCCGGCGGCCGCATCCGCGCCAGCGGCCGATGCCTGCCGCCCCGCCACCCCTTGAGCAATGCCTCAGCCGCACACCCCCACGTACCCGCAAGCGGTGCAGAAATCGCAGCCGTCCTTGTGGATGACGGTGGCGTTGCCGCATTCCGGGCAGGGCTTGCCGGCCATGGGCGTGACGGTGGCGCCGACGCTCTCGCTGCGCACCGGCGTGGGCGCGGCCAGGATGCCCATCTCCCGCATCGGGAAGCCCTCCTCGTCCAGCAGGCCCAGCATCGCGTAGCGGTGGATGATCAAGCGGGCGATGTAGGCCACCGTGCTGGGCCACACCTGCTGGCGCCGCTCGCCGGGCACCGGGGCCATGAAATGGCCCAGCGGCTCGCCCACGTTGAGCAGCTTGCGCAGCTTCATGCCGATCCACGCCGGGTCCAGCACCCGCATGTCCAGCGACAGCAGCCGCGCCAGCCCGTCCAGCGCGCGCGGGTAGTTGCCCGCGAAACCGACCGCGCAAGGCCGGGTGACGGCGCCGCCATCGCCGTCGCGGGCCGCCAGGGTGACCTCCTTGAGCGTGAGGGTGAAGCTTTCGCCGGTGGCGGGGTTGTCCACGTCCACGGCCCAGGCCAGCGTGCCGGAGGTGCCGGTGCGCGGCTCCTCGCGGCTGAACATGGCGTCCAGCACGGGCGTGGGCCCGGCCTCGGCCGCCTCGCCCAGGGCGCCGAGCTGCTCGCAGCGCCAGCGGATCACGGCCGCGGTGGCGGCCACCACGCCGGGGAAGAGCCGGCGCTCGCCGTGCGGCGGGAACGGCATCTCGAAGCTGCGCTCCTCGGCCACGGTGGCCAGCGCGTCGAGCTTGAGCTTGAGCCAGGCCGCGTCGTTGGCGCGCATGTCCATGGACAGCGTCTTGGCCAGCGCCGCCAGGCCGCGCGGCTGCTCCGCGCCGTTGACCCAGACCTCGAAGGGCAGCGTCTTGCCGAACAGGCCCAGCCCCGGCCCCTCGGCGGGCAGCTCGCCCACGAAGAGCGCGAACTCGCCGTGCGGGTGCTTGATCATGAAGCTCCACGACGGGTTGCCCGCCGGCAGCTCGGGCCGCCCCGGCCAGCGCAGCGAAGCCAGCACCGGCGCGGGCAGCCGCTCCAGGCGCAGGCGCTGGTTCATGCCCGTGTCGCCCACCAGCGGCTCGGTCTTGGCCGCCACCGCCGGCGCCCCCACGCTCAGCACCGCGCCCAGCACGTTGTTCGGGCGGTAGGTCGCCAGGCCCTTGAGGCCCGAGCGCCAGGCGCTCAGGTACAGGCCCTGGAAGTCCTCGTAGGGGTAGTCGGCCGGGACGTTGACGGTCTTGCTGATGGAGGTGTCGATGAAGGGCGCCACGGCCGCCACCATCGCGGCGTGGGCCTCGGCGCTCATCTCCAGCGCGGTGACGAAGGCGCGCGGCAGCGGCGTGTCGGCGCCGTGCAGGTGGCGGAACAGCCGCCAGGCGTGGTCCTCCACTGCGTACTCCTTGAAGCTGCCGTCGGCCATGCGCTTCTTGCGCGTGTAGCTCCAGCTGAAGGGCGGCTCGATGCCGTTGCTGGCGTTGTCGGCGAAGGCCAGGCTGATGGTGCCCGTGGGCGCGATGGACAGCAGGTGCGAGTTGCGCAGCCCGTGCGCGCGGATGCGCTCCTTGAGCGGCGCGGGCAGCCGCGAGGCGAAGCTGCCCTTGCGCAGGTAGAGGTCGGCGTTGAAGAGCGGGAAGGCGCCGCGCTCGCGCGCCAGCTCCACCGAGGCGCCGTAGGCGGCGTCGCGCATCACCTCGCTGATGCGCCGCGCCATCTCGCGCGCGGGCTCCTCGTCGTAGCGCAGGTTGAGCATCGCCAGCGCGTCGCCCAGTCCCGTGAAGCCCAGGCCGACGCGGCGCTTGTTGGCCGCCTCCTGGGCCTGCTGCGGCAGCGGCCAGACGGTGACGTCGAGCACGTTGTCCAGCATGCGCGTGGCCACGGCCGCCACTTCGGCGAAACCGGCCTCGTCGAACCGCGCCTGCGGCGTGGAGGGGTCGCGCACGAAGGGCGTCAGGGAGATGCTTCCGAGGCAGCAACAACCATACGATGGCAAGGGTTGTTCGGCGCATGGGTTGGTCGCCGCGATCGACTCGCAATACCCCAGGTTGTTGTCGACGTTGATCCGGTCCAGGAACAGCACTCCCGGCTCGGCGTGGTCGTAGGTGCTGCGCATGATCTGGTCCCACAGCGCGCGCGCGGGCAGCTTGCGGTAGACCCACAGCCCGTCGCCGCGCTGGTAGGCGCCCGCTTCGCGCAGCTTGTCGCCCGGCGCGGCGCGGTGCACCAGCTCCACCTCCTGGTCCTCCACCACCGCCTGCATGAAGGCGTCGGTCACGCCCACGGAGATGTTGAAGTTCTTGAGGTCGCCCTGGTCCTTGGCGTGGATGAAGGTCTCGATGTCGGGGTGGTCGCAGCGCAGCACGCCCATCTGCGCGCCGCGGCGGCTGCCGGCGCTCTCCACCGTCTCGCAGCTGCGGTCGAACACGCGCATGTAGCTCACCGGGCCGGAGGCGTTGCTGCGCGTGCTCTCCACCCACGCGCCGGCCGGGCGGATGCGCGAGAAGTCGTAGCCCACGCCGCCGCCGCGGCGCATGGTCTCGGCAGCCTCGGTCAGCGCGGTGTAGATGCCGGGAAAGCCGTCCTCCGCCGTGGCGATGGAGTCGCCCACGGGCTGCACGAAGCAGTTGATCAGCGTGGCGCTGAGGTCCGTCCCGGCGGCGGAGTTGATGCGCCCGGCCGGCACGAAGCCGCGGCGCTGCGCGTCCAGGAAGCGCTGCTCCCACTGCGCGCGCTGCTCCGGCGCCTCCACGGCCGCCAGCGCGCGCGCCACGCGCGCACGCACCTCGTCCACGCTGTTTTCGCCGTCCTTGGCGTACTTCTCCAGCAGCACCTCCTCGCTGATGGGTTGCGCCGGCAGGTTGAGGACGGTGTGTTGGCCGAGGGTGGATTCGCTCATCGAAGGACTCCGGATAACGGGCCCGCCGCGGCGCGGGCCGGGTGCAAGGTGGCGGGCAGTATCACCGGCCGCCTGCCGCCCGCGGGGCGGCACTCGACGTGCCTGTTGCGACCGCGCGATACGCCTTGCCATGTCGAAAAAATGGGTGGATGCGGCCTTCTCGGCCCGCCGTGCGGAGGTGTGTCTTCACCCTCTCCCCTGTCTCTCTCCCGCAAGCGGGCGAGGGGCTGGAAAGGGCTCGGCCGTCGGGGCAGCGAGCTGAAGACCCGTGCAGTGGACTGGCCGCTTCAGGACCGGAGAAAACCCGGCCGCAGCAACGCCGCCGCATCGAAGTGCAGCGGGCCCACGGCATCGAGCGTGTTCTTGAGCAGCAGCGCGTATTCGGTGTCGCCCTCGATCACCAGCGCGCGCTCGAAGAAGAGGCGGTCCGGGTCCTCCTGGCCGCGCAGCAGCCGCAGGTAGTCCACGGCCCGGGCGCGGATGCGCACGCGCGGCGCCGCGCCGGCGGGCGCCGCCGCGAAGCCCGCGCCCGGCG
>JAEYPG010000380.1 GCA_023410975.1 Pseudomonadota bacterium | reverse complement strand
GCGCCCGGGCGTCGCCGCGCTCGGCCAGCGGCCGGAATTCCTGCACCGCCCCGGCCGGGTCGGCGGACTGCAGCCGCGCCAGCGCCTCGTCCCAGCCGGCCTGCGCCGGCAGCGCCAGGGCCAGCGCCGCCACGGCGGCGAGGCGCGGGTTCGCCAAGGTCCAGACGCAGAGCTTTCGCATGGCCGCCACTCCCGGGATTCCAGGGCAGCGTAGGCCGCGCCGCGTGCGGCGCCAGCCCCCGGACGCGTCAGCGCGAGGGCCCGCGTCTTGCCCCAGCCGGACGCCCCCGAACAAAGGATGCGGCCGCAACCGCAGCCGGCTCTTTACTTCTTGATCTCGACGTGCCCGCCGAACTTGAAGCGCAGCGCCGAGAGCATCTTCTCGGCGTAGGTGTGGTCCTGGCGCGAGCGGAAGCGCGTGTAGAGCGCGGCGGTGAGCACCTCGGCGGGCACGGCTTCCTCGATGGCGGTCTCCACCGTCCAGCGGCCCTCGCCGGAGTCCTGCACCACGCCGGAGAAGTTGGACAGGCTCTCGTTCTCGGCCAGCGCGTCGGCGGCCAGGTCCAGCAGCCAGCTCGACACCACGCTGCCCCGGCGCCAGAGCTCGGCGATGTCGGCCACCGGCAGCTCGTAGCGGCGCTCGGCGGGCACCTGCGGCTTGCTGGCGCTGCGCATGATGTCGAAGCCCTCCGCCATGGCCTGCATCATTCCGTACTCGATGCCGTTGTGGATCATCTTGACGAAGTGCCCCGCGCCGGCCGGGCCGCAGTGCAGCCAGCCGCGCTCGGCACTGGAGGTCTCGGCATCCACCGTGCGTGCCGGCGTGCGCTCGATGCCGCCGACGCCCGGGGCCAGGGTCTCGAAGATCGGCGCCAGTCGCTGAACCACCTCGGCCTCGCCGCCGATCATCAGGCAGTAGCCGCGCTCCAGGCCCCAGACGCCGCCGCTGGTGCCGACGTCCAGGTAGTGCAGGCCCTTGGCGCGCAGCTCGGCGGCGCGGCGCACGTCGTCGTGGAAGTGCGTGTTGCCGCCGTCGATGATCACGTCGCCCGGCGACAGCCGCCCGGCCAGCGCGGCGATGGTCTCTTCAGTGATGCGCCCGTGCGGCAGCATCACCCACACCGCGCGCGGCGCCTTCAGCTGCGCCACCAGCGCGTCCAGGTCCGCCGCGGGCACGGCGCCGTCGCCGGCCAGCTTCTCCACGGTGCCGGCATCGGCATCGAACACCACGCACTCGTGCCCGGCACGCATCAGCCGCCGCACGAGGTTGCCGCCCATGCGGCCCAAACCCACCATCCCGAGTTGCATCACGTACTTCCTGATTGCGCCGTCCCACAAGGACAGCGCTGTCCAAAACCGGGCGGGAGTGTACCGGCCGGTTACCGCTGGACTTGGCGCAAGGGAGAAGCGGCGGCTCGGCGTCCGGCTGCCTGTAGGGCAGCCCCCTGGGGCGCGGCGCGCGCCCGGTACTCGCCGGGCTGCATCCCGAGCCACTTGCGGAACGCGCGGTGGAAGGCGCTGGCGTCCTCGTAGCCCAGCCGCGCGGCGATGGCCTCCACGCTCAGCCGCGAGCCGGTGAGCAGGTGGATGGCGGCGTCGCGGCGCAGCGCGTCCTTCAGGCCCTGGTAGCTCGCGCCCTCGGCCGCCAGGCGGCGGCGCAGCGTGTTGGCGCTCTGGTGCAGCTCGGCCGCCACCGTTTCCAGCCGCGGCCACTCGGCGCCGGCCTCGATGCAGGGTTTGAGCCGGCGGCGCACGCGCGCGGCCGTCCCTTCCTCGTTGCGGTACTTCAGGAACACCGAGCGCGGCGCGGCGGCCAGGAAGAGCTTCAGGCCGCGCTCGTCCTGCACCACCGGGGCGCCCAGCAGCGCGGCGTCGAAGGCCACCGCCGTCTGCGGCGCGTCGAACGCCAGCTGCGGCGAGTACATCAGCGCGTACTCGCGCGCGTGCGCCGGGCGCGGGTAGGCGAAGCGCGCCCAGCGCAGCGGGATGCGCCGCCCCGCCAGCCAGCACATCAGGCCGTGCACCAGCACCAGGAAGGTCTCCACGGCGAAGCGGCACGTGTCCTCGTCCGGCATGCGGTGGCGCACGGTCAGCACGGCCTCGCCCTCGCGCACCTGGAACTCGGCGCCGATGTCGTCGAGCAGGCAGCCGAAGCCGCGCAGCACCCGGCGCAGCGCTTGGCCGAGGTCCGCCGCCGGCAGCAGCGAGCGGCACAGCAGCTTGAAACTGCCCGGCTTCATGCGCCGGGCGTCCAGGCCGAAAAACTCGTCGTCCATCTCCGCGGCCACCGCCAGCCACAGCGCGGCGAAGGCGTCGGCCGTGACGCGCGACTGCGTCCCGCGCAGCAGCTCGGCCGGGATGCCCACCGCCTGCAGCACGCGCGCGCGCGCCGCGCCGTCCAGCCGCGCCACGGCGGCCAGCACGAAGGCAATGGAAACGGTGTCCTTTTCTTCCAGGGGGGCGGGGGCAGGATGCATGGTCTTCTTCGGTCCGCCACTGTGGGTGCACGGGCATCGTGCGGCGGGCCCCTGGAAGTCTAGGGCCTGGAACTGGCAAAAACTGCCAACGCGGTTGATGCCTCGCACCATCGCGCAAGCGCGCGCGCGGGCCTATCGTCGCGGGCTACAAGAGCACTGCCTGGAGACGCCGCCATGACCGATCTGTCCGCCGAATTCAAGTCGCTCGCCGAGTACCGCCCGGTGCACCGGCTGCGCTTCGTCACCGCCGCCGCGCTCTTCGACGGGCATGACGCGTCGATCAACATCATGCGGCGCATCCTCATGGGCATGGGCGCGGAGGTGATCCACCTCGGCCACAACCGCTCGGTGGACGAGGTCGTGACGGCCGCGCTGCAGGAGGACGCGCACGGCATCGCCGTGAGCTCCTACCAGGGCGGGCACGTGGAGTTCTTCAAGTACATGGTGGAGCTGCTGCGCGCGCGCGGCGGGGAACAGATCCAGGTCTTCGGCGGCGGCGGCGGCGTGATCGTGCCGGCCGAGATCCGCGAGCTGCAGGAGGCCGGCGTGGCGCGCATCTTCAGCCCCGAGGACGGCCAGCGCATGGGGCTGCAGGGAATGATCGGCGAGATGCTGATGCGCTGCGACCGCGACCTGACGCAGGGCGCGCCTGCGGAGGTGTCGGCGCTGCAGGGCCACGGCGACGCCGCCTGGCGCGCGCTGTCGCGGCTGGTGACGGCGCTGGAGAACGGCGCTGCCGACGCGGGCCTGGTGAAGGCGCTGCACGAGGGCGCGGCCCAGGTGCGCGTGCCGGTGCTGGGCATCACCGGCACCGGCGGCGCGGGCAAGAGCAGCCTCACCGACGAGCTGATCCGCCGCCTGCGCCTGGACCAGGACGACAGCCTGCGCATCGCCGTCGTCTCCATCGACCCCTCGCGGCGCAAGAGCGGCGGCGCGCTGCTGGGCGACCGCATCCGCATGAACGCCATCGGGCCGTGGCAGCAGGGCGCGCGCGTCTTCATGCGCAGCCTCGCCACGCGCCAGGCCGGCAGCGAGGTCAGCGCCGCGCTGCCCGACGTCGTGGCCGCCTGCAAGTGCGCCGGCTTCGACCTGGTGATCGTCGAGACCTCGGGCATCGGCCAGGGCGACGCCGCCATCGTGCCGATGGTGGACGTGCCGATGTACGTGATGACGCCCGAGTTCGGCGCGGCCAGCCAGCTGGAGAAGATCGACATGCTCGACTTCGCCGAGTTCGTGGCCATCAACAAGTTCGACCGCAAGGGCGCGTTGGACGCGCTGCGCGACGTGGCCAAGCAGGTGCAGCGCAACCGCGAGGCCTTCAACGTCCGGCCGGAGCAGATGCCCGTCTTCGGCACCATGGCCAGCCGCTTCAACGACGACGGCGTCACGGCGCTGTACCAGGCGCTGAAGCTGCGCCTGGGTGAGCTGGGCCTGCCGCTGCGCGAGGGCCGGCTGCCGCTGGTGGACACGCGCCACAGCACGCAGGGCGCGGCCATCGTGCCGGCGGCGCGCACGCGCTACCTGGCCGACATCTCCGAAAGCGTGCGCGCGTACAAGCAGCGCGCCCGCGCCCAGGCGCGGCTGGCACGCGAGCTGCAGCAGCTGCGCGAGAGCGCGCGCATGCTGCAGGAGGCCGACCCCACGCGCGACGGCGCTCGCAAGACCGTGCTGGCGCTGGCCGACGCGCGCGCCGAAGGCCAGGACCCGGCCGCGCGCAAGCTGCTGGCGCAGTGGCCCGACATGCAGAAGGCCTACGCCGGCGACGAGTACGTGGTGAAGATCCGCGACAAGGAGATCCGCACCGGCCTGACGCACACCACGCTGTCGGGCAACAAGGTGCGCAAGGTGTCGCTGCCCACCTACGAGGACCACGGCGAGATCCTGAAGTGGCTGCTGCTGGAGAACGTGCCGGGCTCCTTCCCGTACACGGCCGGCACCTTCGCCTTCAAGCGCGAGAACGAGGACCCGACGCGCATGTTCGCCGGCGAGGGCGACGCCTTCCGCACCAACCGCCGCTTCAAGCTGCTCTCCGACGGCATGCCGGCCAAGCGGCTCTCGACGGCCTTCGACTCCGTCACGCTGTACGGCGCCGACCCGGACCCGCGCCCGGACATCTACGGCAAGGTGGGCAACTCCGGCGTGAGCATCGCCACGCTGGACGACCTCAAGGTGCTGTACGACGGCTTCAACCTGTGCGACCCGAGCACCTCGGTGTCCATGACCATCAACGGCCCGGCGCCCACGATCCTGGCCATGTTCATGAACACGGCCATCGACCAGCAGCTGGAGAAGTTCAGGTG
>JAEYPG010000270.1 GCA_023410975.1 Pseudomonadota bacterium | reverse complement strand
GGGCGGAGCCGGGGGGCCGTGGGCGCGGACGGGGCGGCTGCAGCGCCATGGGCCGGCACGGGCGCAGGGGCATTGGCGTGGGCGGGCGCCGGCGCGGCGGAGGAGCGGGTATCGGAATCGGACATGGGGGGCATCGCGGGGCGGGATTATCCCCAGCCGCCTTGCCGCGGCCCGCGCGTGCACTGCAAGTCCCTGGAAGCGAAAGCGCCCCTGTCAAGCGCCCGAAGCGGTGCGCGGCGGCATCAAGGGCACCCCGCGACGGGTGTCCGGATTCAGCGCCATGCAAGAATTCCGGATTGCACGCCGGCCTCGTCCGCCCCTACCGCCCTCCCGCTGATGCCCACCGTGGACCTCGTTTTCCCGCACACCTTCGTTCCCTGGTTCCGGGCGGTCGCGCCCTACATCCACGCCTACCACGGCAAGACCTTCGTCATTGGCCTGGCCGGCGAGGCCATCGCCGCGGGCAAGCTCAACCAGTTCGCCCAGGACCTGGCCATCCTGCACGCCATGGGCATCAAGCTCGTGCTGGTGCACGGCTTCAGGCCGCAGGTCAACGAGCAGCTGGCCGCCAAGGGCCAGACCTCGCGCTTCAGCCACGGGCTGCGCATCACCGACGAGGTGGCGCTGGACTGCGCACAGGAAGCCGCGGGACAGCTGCGCTTCGAGATCGAGGCCGCCTTCTCGCAGGGCCTGCCCAACACGCCCATGGCCAATGCCACGGTGCGCGTGGTCTCGGGCAACTTCCTGACCGCGCGCCCCGTGGGCATCGTGGACGGCGTGGACTTCATGCACAGCGGCGTGGTGCGCAAGGTGGACGCCGCCGCCATCCGCCGCGCCATCGACTCCGAGACGCTGGTGCTGCTCTCCCCCTTCGGCTTCTCGCCCACCGGCGAAGCCTTCAACCTGGCCATGGAAGAAGTGGCCACGGCCACCGCCGTCGCGCTGCAGGCCGACAAGCTGCTGTTCCTCACCGAGATGCCCGGCATCCGCGAGGACCTCAACGACCCCGAAAGCGCCATCGACACCGAGCTGTCGGTGGCCGAAGCCGAGCGGCTGATGGCCTCGCTGCCGCGCCCGACGCTGCCCAGCGACACCGCCTTCTACCTGCAGCACTGCGTGCGCGCGTGCCGCGGCGGCGTGGAGCGCTCGCACATCCTGCCCTTCTCGGTGGACGGCGCGCTGCTGATGGAGGTCTTCACCCACGACGGCATCGGCACCATGGTGGTGGACGAGAAGCTGGAAAGCCTGCGCGAGGCCACCAGCGACGACGTGGGCGGCATCCTGCAGCTCATCGAGCCCTTCGAGCGCGACGGCACCCTGGTGCGGCGCGAGCGCACGGAGATCGAGCGCGACATCGCCAACTACACCGTCATCGAGCACGACGGCGTGATCTTCGGCTGCGCGGCGCTGTATCCGTACCCCGAGGCGCGCACGGCCGAGATGGCCGCGCTGACCATCTCGCCGCAGGTGCAGAGCCAGGGCGACGGCGAGCGCATCCTCAAGCGCGTGGAGCAGCGCGCCAAGGCGCTGGGGCTGGAAAGCATCTTCGTGCTCACCACGCGCACCAAGCACTGGTTCGTCAAGCGCGGCTTCCAGCAGGTGGACCCCGACTGGCTGCCCGAGGCGCGCAAGCGCAAGTACAACTGGGACCGGCGCTCGCTCGTGCTGGTCAAGAAACTCACCTGAAACACATTCCCCAAGGAGAACCGACATGGCACGCATGGTTCAGTGCATCTACCTGAAGAAGGAGGCCGAAGGCCTCGACTTCGCGCCCTACCCCGGCGAGCTGGGCAAGCGCATTTACGACAACGTCAGCAAGGAAGCCTTCGAGCTCTGGAAGCGCCACCAGACCATGCTGGTCAACGAGAACCGCCTGAACCTGGCCGACGCGCGCGCGCGCCAGTACCTGGCGCGGCAGATGGAGCGCTTCTTCTTCGGCGAAGGCGCTGACCAGCCCACGGGTTTCGTGCCGCCCTCGGCCTGAGTTTTCAAAGGCGGCCGCGCCGGCCGCCTTCTTCTCCCCGCTTCCAATAGCACCCGCCGGCGGATATATATCCATGCCTGCGGCCGGTACGGCCTGTGCCGGGCCGTACCGGCTTTTCTCGGCCATTCCCGCGCATCTCGCACAACCCTGTTTGCCCCGGCTTTGCTTTCAATAAGCTGGCAATTGCGCCGCATCCGCCGAACTGCTTTGGAGTGATATATTTCAGGCTCAGCATCATTCAAATGAGGAGCTTGAATTGAGCAGCCTGCAGGAACTCCTGAACCAGCGCGCCGAGTTGGAGCGCCAAATTGCCGAAACCCAGCGCCAGGAACGTGCCGAAGCGATTGCCACGATCCGCCAGCTGATGAGCGACCATGGTTTGTCGGCGCAGGACCTGGCGGCCGGCCGTGGCGGGCTGCGCTCCGCCGGCGATGGCGAGGGCAAGCGCACCAAGGTGGCAGTCAAATACCGCAATGACGCCACTGGTGAAAGCTGGACGGGCCGCGGCCTGCAACCCAAGTGGCTCAAGGCCGCGCTCGCCGAAGGCAAGCAGCTGTCGGATTTCAGGATTACCCAGCCGGCCTGAGAAAGCGGTTGCGGTTAATTGCAGTTCTTCACACTGCAGTTCCAAGACACCTGAAAAGCCGCCCGCGAGGCGGCTTTTTCACGGAAATTCAATAATTTTTCACATTGGTGCCGGATATGCGGCCAGCCCGCGCGGTGCAGGCGAGACCATCGCGGCGGCAGGCCGCGGGGCTTGGCTAGACTTCCCGGATGATCCCACCCGGCTTCGTTCAGGAATTGCTGTCGCGCGTGGACCTCGTGGAGCTCATCGGGCGCCAGGTCCAGCTCAAGAAGACGGGGGCCAACTACGTCGGCCTGTGCCCCTTCCACGGCGAGAAGAGCCCTAGCTTCACCGTCAGCCCGAGCAAGCAGTTCTATCACTGCTTCGGCTGCGGGGCCAACGGCGACGCCATCCGCTTTCTCACCGAGCAGCATGGGCTCGGTTTCGTCGAGGCCGTCAAGGACCTGGCGCAGCAGGTGGGCCTGACGGTGCCGGAGGACGAGACCGACCCGCGCCGCAAGGAGCTTGCCGCGCAGCAGCGCGAGCACCAGGCCACGCTGGCCGACGTGCTCGCACGCGCCGCGGCGCACTACCGCAAGCAGCTCAAGGCCAGCCCGCGCGCCATCGATTACCTCAAGGGCCGCGGTCTCTCGGGCGAGGTCGCCGCGCGCTTCGCGCTGGGCTACGCGCCCGACGGCTGGCGCGGCCTGGCCAGCGTCTTCCCACGCTACGACGACCCGCTGCTGGTGGAGGCCGGGCTGGTGGTCGTGCAGGGCGAGGATGGCCCGGAGCAGAAGCGCTACGACCGCTTCCGCGACCGCATCATGTTTCCCATCCGCAGCGTCAAGGGCGAGGTCATCGCCTTCGGCGCGCGCGTGCTCGACAAGGGCGAGCCCAAGTACCTGAACTCGCCGGAGACGCCGCTGTTCGTCAAGGGCCGCGAGCTCTACGGCCTGTTCGAGGCCCGCGGCGCGCTGCGCGACAGCGGCTACGTGCTGGTGACCGAGGGCTACATGGACGTGGTGGCGCTGGCGCAGCTGGGGCTGCCGCACGCGGTGGCCACGCTGGGCACGGCCTGCACGCCGGAGCACGTGGCCAAGCTGCTGCGCTTCACGGAGCAGGTGGTGTTCGCCTTCGACGGCGACGCCGCCGGGCGCCGGGCCGCGGCGCGCGCGCTGGAGGCGGCGCTGCCGCATGCCACCGACACGCGCTCCTTCCGCTTCCTGTTCCTGCCGCCGGAGCACGATCCCGACTCCTTCGTGCGCGAGCACGGCCGCGAGGCCTTCGAGCAGGCCGTGGCGCAGGCGGTGCCGCTGTCGCAGCAGCTGCTGGAGCTGGCGGCGCAGGAGTGCGACCTCGCCAGCGTCGAAGGGCGCGCGCGCATGCTGGCGCAGGCCAAGCC
>JAEYPG010000265.1 GCA_023410975.1 Pseudomonadota bacterium | reverse complement strand
GCGTTGGCTGCCGGCGGGCGGTGCTGGCCCGCGGCATCGAGCCCTTCGCGCGCCAGCCGCTCGGTGGCGTCGCGCAGCACCAGCACGGCGCCCATGCGCAAGCCGTACTCGCCGTCCACCGGCGAGGCGGACTCGTCCACCACCACCGTGGTGCGTGCGCTGTTGCGCCGCAGCAGCCGCCGCCCGTGGCGCACGCCGATGCTGCGGTTCTCGGCCAGCGCCCTGAGCGCGGCCGGCGGGTCGTTGTCGCCGGGGGCGTAGCGCACCACATCCACCAGGTGCCGGCCCACGGCCTCTTCCGCGCTCCAGCCGGTGAGCGCCTCGGCGGCGGGGTTGAGGTAGCGCAGCGTGGCGTCAGGGTTGACCACGATCACGCCATCCTGCACGCAGCGCAGCGTGGCGGAGAACCAGCGCTCGGACTCGCGCAGCTGCCGCTCCAGCGCGGCGCGCGACAGTGCCATCTCGATGGCCGCGCGCAGCGCCCGGCCCTCGAAGGGCTTGGTCAGGAAACCGCAGGGCGAGGTGCGCGCCGCGTGCGCCACGGTCTCTTCGTCGCTGTGCGAGGTCAGGAACACCACCGGCAGCCCGCTGACCCGGCCCAGCCGCGCCGCGGTCTCGATGCCGTCGATGGGACCCTGGATGCGGATGTCCATCAGCACCAGGTCGGGCCGCTCCTGCGCGGCCAGCGCCAGCGCCTGCGGGCCGCTTTCGGCCGGCCCCAGCACCCGGTAACCCATGTCTTCCAGCTGCAGCTGGAGATCCAGTGCGATCACCGCCTCGTCTTCAACGATCAGGATTGAGTACGGCGAATCCATCCTTTTCCCCTGCTTCCATGTTGCTTTTTTCACGCCCATGGAATTTTCCATCATATGGAACCACTTGAGCTGGGGATTGTTCTAGTGCAAGCCTTCGGTTGTCAGCGCGGCGGAGTTGTGCTTGTGACGAGGACTGCGGCGGCACGGGCCGGGTGCCGCCGCTGCAGGCGGGAATTACTTGCCCAGTGAGCTGCGCAGCTCCTGGGACATCTTGAGGTGCTGCTCCAGCGCCGGGACGGTCTTGGCGGCGAAGGCCTTGACGTCCGGGTCCTTGGCGCCCGAGGCGGCCTTCTGGAACATCTTGAGCGTGTCCTGGTGCGCCTTGACGCCCATCTCGTCGGCGTACTGGCGGTCGAAGCGCGCGCCGTCGAGCGCGCCCATCGCCTTGGCCTTGCTCTTCTGCACCGCCGAGGGCTCGGTGGGCAGCTTGACGCCCTTGCTGGTGGCCAGCGCGGCGAGCTCCTCGTTGGTCTTGGTGTGGTCGTCGACCATTTGCTGGGCGAAGGACTTGACCTTGTCGTTGCCGCTCTTGCTCAGCGCCAGCTTGGAGGCCTCGACCTCGGCGTGGCCGTTCTGTGCCGCCTGCTCCATGAAGTTGCGGTCGCTGCGGACCATGCCGTCGGCTGCGGGGGCCAGGCTGGTGAACAGGGCCATCGTGCAGCCGATCAGGGCGGTGGACATCAGACGCTTCATTGCTTGCTCCTTGTCATCGGGGTGCCGTTGCCGCGAAAGAGGTGCCGCGGCATGCGCTCCGCGCCAGCAAGCGCCAATCCCGCGAGGGACCGGGACCATGACGGGGCCGCCAGGGATTCCTACCGAGCTGGGCACCGCGCTTGCCGCAGCTCTACGGGGAAACCCAAGGAGCTGGCGAGATGGATCAGGTAGCCGATGTGATGACGCGAGACGTTCGCGTGGTGACTCCCGACGACACCATGCAACGCGCGGCGCAGTTGATGGACGAGCTCAACGTGGGCGTGGTGCCGGTGTGCGAGGGCCCCAAGCTCGTGGGCATGCTCACCGACCGCGACATCACGGTGCGCGGCGTCGCGGCGGGCAAGGACGCCGCGGCCACGCCGGTGAGCGAGGTCATGAGCGGCAGCGTGCGCTGCTGCTTCGAGGACCAGCCGCTGGAGGACGTGCTCGACGAGATGCGCGACACGCAGATCCGGCGCCTGCCGGTGGTGAACCGCCAGCAGCAGCTCGTGGGCATCGTCTCGCTGGGCGACCTGGCCGACCGCGGCAGCGACGAGGCCAGCGTCGGCGGGGCGCTCAAGGACATCTCCACGCCTGCGGCTCCCGACCGCGGCTGAACCCGAGCCGGGGCACGTGCTTTACGGAGCCCGTTCCCGCGGCACCACCTACGAAGGAGAACGAACGATGACGACGACGTGGATCGTGTTGGCCGACGAAGGCCGCGCCCGCATCCTGGCGCAGCCGCAGCGCGGCGCGGAGTTGCAGGAAGTGGATGAGCTCACCGACGCGGCGGCGCATGCCGACGAAGCCGACCTGCAGCGCGACGCGCATGGCCGCCGCGCGCACGGCGGCACCGGGCAGGTCAGCAGCGTCACCACCTCCGCCGGTGCCGACAAGCTGGAGCAGGAGGCCGACCTGTTCGCGCGCCGCGTGGCGGAGTTCCTGGCGCAGGCGCTGCAGAAGCAGCGCTTCGGCGCGCTGCACATCGCCGCGGCGCCGCGCTTTCTGGGAAGGTTGCGCCAGCACCTGAGCCCGCAGGTGCAGCAGACCGTGGCGCAGGAGATCGACAAGGACCTGCTGCAGTTCAAGGGCCGCGAGCTGGCGCAGCGCATCTTCGGCGAGGAGCCTCGGCACGAGAGCAGTGGCGGGCGCAACGGCGGCCATCCGGGCACGGATGCCGCCACCGGGCTGGGCGCATGAACTCGCCGGTGGACGACAGCGACCGCGTGATGGGAATGGACGGCGGGAACGGCTCGGATGCGGCGTCCTCGCTGGGGCTTCTCGGTGCTAGCGTGAGGCACGGATCGAGGAGCCTTCCTATGCAGAAACCGGCGAAGTTCCTGGTGCTGATCGACGCGGGCGGCGCGATGGTGGCGCGGCTGTTCGATGAAGCGCGCGTGCAGGTGGCGGAGTTCGACGCCGCCAGCGAGGAAGTGGCGGTGATGACCAGCGGCCTGGTGCCCGGCCAGGGCGCCGACGCCGCGGACTGGGACCGGCCGCTGCAGGGCCACAACCGGCAGGAGCGCCGCGAGGCGCGGGTCTACACGCTGGACGTGTAGGCGCGCGCGCCGCCGGGGTCGCTGGTCCGGCCGCTTACTGCGGGCGCCCTCCGGGCGTGTAGACCGGCGCGGGCTGCGTGGCGTTCGTCGGTGCCAGCGTGGCCGCCGGCATGCCGGCGGGGTTGCGCACCACGCGTGTCTTGCCGCCGGTGGTGACCAAGACCACCGCCTCGCCGGGCACGAAGCTCTCGTTGCCCTTGGCCTGGACGATGGCGCGGCGCTCGCCGTTGCGCAGCTGTACCAGGATCTCCTGCGCGCTCTCGCGCGTGGCGGCGCGCTCGATGGCATGGCCAGCCAGCGCGCCGGCCACCGCGCCCACCACGCCGATGGCCACCTGCTCGCGGCCGCTGCTGCGGGTGGAGCCGGCGATGCCGCCGATCACGCCGCCGGTGGCGGCACCGGCACCGCTCTGGCTGCCTTCGACGACCACGTCGCGCGTGCTCAGCACGGTGGCGTCCTGCACCTGCGACAGGCGCTGCGCGTCGCCGCGCTGGATCACGTCCGGGCTGGTGGTGGTGCAGGCGGCCAACGCGGCGGCGAGCGCCAGCGTGGCCAGGGTCTTGAGTTGTTTCATTGAGTTCTCCCCTTGGGCTTCCAAGGCAACGGCTGCCGTGGTCGCGGGGTTGACGCCGGTGCGGCGCTGGCAGGCATGGAAGAGGGCGGCGAGCTTAGAGCGGCGACGTTGCTGCGGCGTGAAGCCGCAGCGCCAGGGTGGGGCGTCAGGCCGCGTGCGGTCGGGGCGGGCTCCGCGGCGGAAGCGTGCGCTTCAGCCGTGCAGCCGGCTCGAACGCGGCACGCTGGCGAGCAGGAACTCCATCTGGTCGGCCAGGATGCGGCGCCCGCGCAGGATCATGTCCTCGTGCAGGCTGGGCACGTAGGGCAGGTAGATCAGGCTCATGCGCGCTTCCTCGGGCAGCCGGTTGCCCTTGCGGCCGTTGCAGGAGCGGCAGGCCGTGACGCAATTGAGCCAGGTGTCGCGCCCGCCGCGCGAGGTGGGCACCACGTGCTCGCGCGTGAGGTCTTCGGGCGGGTGGTGGTGGCCGCAGTAGGCGCAGATGTGGCGGTCGCGGGCGAACAGCTTGGTGTTGCTCAGCGCCGGCGTCTGGCGCCAGGCCCGGCTGGGAATGGCGCCGCGCACGGCGATGATGGAATGCACCTCGATACGCGAAACGCGCCCGGTGGCGCGCTGGACACCGCCGCGCAGCACCGCGCAGGGGTCGCCCAGGGTCCACGCGACGCCGTCGGTGGCGTAGATCACCGCCGCCTCGCGGGCGCTGATCCAGGCTTGCGGTCGTCCAGACACGTCGAGTTGCAGCACGTCCACGTCAGTTCTCCCGCAACTAGCGTAATCCATTGCGCATGGACACATCAACAGGGGATGTCTTTCCCCCATAAGGGGCGTTGCGCGGCGCTGTTATCGTGGCCCGTTCATTTCACTGCCTGCCGTTCAAGCAACCCATGAGCATCCGTACCGCCAACGTCGATGGCGTCGCCACGCTGGAAATCGCCCGTCCCGAGAAGAAGAACGCGCTGACGCAGGCGATGTACGCCGATCTGGCGCAGGCGGTGCGTGCCGCGCAGGCCGATGCGGCCGTGCGCGCGGTGCTGATCACCGGCCAGCCCGGCATCTTCACCTCGGGCAACGACCTGGAGGACTTCCTGCAGCACCCGCCCGGCGCCGAGGACGCGCCGGTGTTCGCCTTCATGGAGTCGGTGCTGGCGCTGGACAAGCCGCTGGTGGCCGCCGTCACGGGCGCGGCCATCGGCATCGGCTGCACGCTGCTGCTGCACTGCGACCTGGTGGTGGTCTCCGACGAGGCCCGGCTGGCGCTGCCCTTCGCCAGCCTGGGGCTGGTGCCCGAGTTCGGCTCCAGCCTGCTGCTGGCGCAGCGCGTGGGCCAGGCGCGCGCGGCGCAGAAGCTGCTGCTGGGCGACCCCTTCACCGGCGCCGAGGCGCTGGAGCTGGGCCTGGCCAACGCGGTGCTGCCGCCCGACGAGGTGCTGCCGCAGGCGCAGCGCCTGGCGGCGCGCTTCACGCAGCTGCCGCCGGAGGCCGTGCGCGCGACCAAGGCGCTGATGCGCGCCCCGGTGCTGCCAGCCCTGCGCCAGGCGATGCAGGCCGAGCGCGAGGTGTTCGTGCAGCGCCTGCGCAGCCCGGAGGCGCGCGAGGCCTTCCAGGCCTTCTTCGAGAAGCGGCGGCCGGACTTCTCGAAGTTCTGAGTCCAGCTCTTCGCTGGCACTGAAACAAAGCCCGTTCGGGCTGAGCCTGTCGAAGCCCCTGGCACAGCCGGCCAGCAGGCCCTTCGACAAGCTCAGGGCGAACGGTGACTTTTGCTCCTGGCCTGAGTCTGGAATGAAAGGCTCAGCCCGGCGGCAGCGGGCGCGGGCGGCCCTGCTCGTCCACGGCGACGTAGGTCAGCACGGCCTCGGTGACCTTGAGCACCTGGCCGGCGTCGTGCAGCGGCTGCGAGTACACGGCCACGTCCACCGTCATCGAGCTGCGCCCGACGTGGATGATCTCGGCGTAGAAGCTCAGCAGGTCGCCCACGCGCACGGGCTGCTTGAAGACGAACTCCTTGACGGCGATCGTGGCGATGCGGCCCTGGGCACGCCGCGCGGGCAGCACGGCGCCGGCGAGATCGACCTGCGCCATCACCCAGCCGCCGAAGACGTCGCCGCTGGCGTTGACGTCGGACGGCATGGGAATGACGCGCAGCACCAGCTCCTTGTCGGTAGGCAGTACGGCAGGGGATTCGGAGAGGGGCATGATGGCAAGGGTTGTCACTGATCTTCACATCATGCGCGCCCTGGCCCATTCCCGCGCCGCCGACCCCGCCGACCCGTCCTCCCGCCGCTCCGACTGGGGCACGCTGCGCAAGCTGTTGCCCTACCTGTGGCACTACCGCTGGCGCGTGGGCGTGGCGCTGGCCTTCATGGTCGCGGCCAAGCTCGCCAACGTCGGCGTGCCGCTGCTGCTCAAGCAACTCGTCGATTCACTGTCCATCCAGCCCGGCAGCGCCGCGTCGATGCTGGTGGTGCCGGTGGGGCTGCTGGTGGCCTACGCGGCGCTGCGCCTGTCCACCAGCGTGTTCACGGAGCTGCGCGAGCTGATCTTCGCGCGCGCCACCGAAGGCACGGCGCGGCGCATCTCGCTGCAGGTGTTCCGCCACCTGCATGCGCTGAGCCTGCGCTTCCACCTGGAGCGCCAGACCGGCGGCATGACGCGCGACATCGAGCGCGGCACGCGCGCGGTGCACTCGCTGATCTCGTACTCGCTCTACAGCATCCTGCCCACGATCATCGAGGTGGCGCTGGTGCTGACGCTGCTGGCGGTGAAGTTCGATGCCGCCTTCGCCTGGATCACATTGGCGGCGCTGGTGTGCTACGTCGCCTTCACCGTCAGCGTCACCGAGTGGCGCACCAAGTACCGCCGCGAGATGAACCAGCTCGACTCGCAGGCGCACACCAAGGCCATCGACTCGCTGCTCAACTACGAGACGGTCAAGTACTTCAACAACGAGGACTTCGAGGCCCGGCGCTACGACACCAGCCTGGAGTCGCTGCGCAAGGCCGCGCTCAAGAGCCAGAGCACGCTGAGCCTGCTCAACAGCGGGCAGCAGCTCGTCATCGCCGTGGCGCTGGTGGCCATGCTCTGGCGCGCCACGCAGGGCGTGGTGGACGGGCGCATGACGCTGGGCGACCTGGTCATGATCAACGCCTTCATGATCCAGCTCTACATCCCGCTGAACTTCCTGGGCGTGCTGTACCGCGAGATCAAGCAGTCGCTCACCGACCTGGACCGCATGTTCCACCTGCTGGAGACGCACCGGGAGGTGGCCGACGCGCCGCAGGCGCAAGCGCTTCGGGTGGGCGACGGTTGCGTGCGCTTCGAGGACGTCTCCTTCGCCTACGAGGCGGCGCGCCCGATCCTGCAGGGCCTGAGCTTCGAGGTGCCCGCGGGCAAGACGGTGGCGGTGGTGGGGCCTTCGGGCGCGGGCAAGTCCACGCTGGCGCGGCTGCTCTACCGCTTCTACGACGTGGGCGGCGGGCGCATCACCATCGACGGGCAGGACATCCGCCAGGTGACGCAGGCCAGCCTGCGCCAGGCCATCGGCATCGTCCCGCAGGACACGGTGCTGTTCAACGACACGGTGGAATACAACATCGCCTACGGCCGCCCCGGCGCCGGCCGCGCCGAGGTGGAGGCTGCGGCGCGCGCCGCGCGCATCCACGACTTCATCGCCGCCACGCCCAAGGGCTACGACACCGTGGTGGGCGAGCGCGGGCTCAAGCTCTCCGGCGGCGAGAAGCAGCGCGTGGCCATCGCGCGCACGCTGCTGAAGAACCCGCCGATCCTGATCTTCGACGAGGCCACCTCGGCGCTGGACTCGGCCAACGAGCGCGCCATCCAGGCCGAGCTCAAGAGCGCCGCGCAGGGCAAGACGGCACTGGTGATCGCGCACCGGCTCTCCACGGTGGTGGACGCGTACCGCATCCTGGTGATGGAGCAGGGCCGCATCGTCGAGCAGGGCACGCATGCCGAGCTGCTGGCGCTGCAGGGGCGCTACGCGCGCATGTGGCAGCTGCAGCAAAGCGGCGGGGAGGCCGCCATCGACGCGCCCGGCGGCCGGGTGGCGTGAGCTGGCGCCTAGAATGCCTTTCACAATCTTTACTCACTCCATCATCAAGGAGCCTGCATGAAGAAGACCCTGCTCGTCGCCGCAATCCTGGTGGCAGCCGGTGCCGCACAGGCCCAGTCCGACACGCTCAAGAAGGCGAAGGACACGGGCACCATCACCCTGGGTGTGCGCGAATCCTCGGGCGTGCTGTCGTACACGCTCGGCGGATCGAAGTACGTGGGCTACCACGTGGCCATCTGCGAGAAGGCCGTCGAGAACGTCGAGAAGGCCATCGGCCGCCGCCTGGAGATCAAGTACCAGCCCGTGACCTCGCAGAACCGCATTCCGCTGGTGCAGAACGGCACCGTGGACCTGGAGTGCGGCTCCACCACCAACAACCTCGCGCGCCAGAAGGACGTGGCCTTCGCCAACACCACCTTCGTCGAGACCGTGCGCATGGCGACCAAGGCCAACTCGGGCATCAACTCGGTGGCCGACCTCAAGGGTAAGACGGTGGCCACCACCACCGGCACGACCTCGGTGCAGACGCTGCGCCGCCACAAGCGCGCCGAGGGCATGGAGTTCAAGGAAGTGTTCGGCAAGGACCACGCCGACAGCTTCCTGCTGGTGGACAGCGGCCGCGCCGACGTCTTCGTCATGGACAGCAGCCTGCTCGCCGGCCTGATCGCGCGCAGCAAGAACCCCGCGGACTTCAAGATCGTGGGCGAGCCGCTGTCCGTCGAGCCCATCGCCATCATGATGCGCAAGGACGACGAGGGCCTGCGCAAGATCGTCAACTCGACCATCGCCGAGATGGCCAAGTCCGGCGAGATCAACAAGCTCTACGACAAGTGGTTCATGCAGCCCACGCCGCCCACCGGCGCCGTGGTCAAGCTGCCCATGAGCGACCTGCTCAAGGACGCGCTGAAGAACCCCAACGACAAGCCGGCCGAGGAATACGCCAAGAAGGTGGGAGCGTAAGCCCCACGGCCGTGACGACACGGCAGTAGCCGCGGGCGCGGAAAGACGCACAAGCCGTCTTCCGCGCCTTTTTCATGGCGCCGCGCGCGGTGCCGGCAACGGGGAGAAGAAGAAATGGCGAGCTGGGACTGGCAGGTGTTCTGCCGGAACACCATCGACGGCGAGGTCGCGCCGCGCTGCTTCGGCAGCGGGGGCGACATCACCTACCTGGACTGGATGCTCTCGGCCTGGGGCTGGACGCTGTCGGTGGCGCTGCTGGCGCTGCTGGTGGCGCTGGCGGTGGGCTCGATGGTGGGCATCCTGCGCACCACGCCCAGCCGCGCGCTGGTGTTCTTCGGCAACGCCTGGACGGAGCTGTTCCGCAACGTCCCGCTGCTGGTGCAGCTCTTCCTCTGGTACCACGTGCTGCCGGCGCTCATCCCGCCGCTGCAGGCCTTCCCCAGCTTCATCCTGGTGGTGTTCGCGCTGGGCTTCTTCACCTCCGCCCGCGTGTCGGAGCAGGTGAGGGCGGGCATCCAGGCGCTGCCGCGCGGGCAGCGCTACGCCGGCCTGGCGATGGGGCTGACGCTGCCGCAGACCTACCGCTACGTGCTGCTGCCCATGGCGTTCCGCATCGTCATCCCGCCGCTGACCAGCGAGAGCATGAACATCATCAAGAACTCAGCGGTGGCCTTCGCCGTGTCCATCGCCGAGCTCACCATGTTCGCCATGCAGGCGCAGGAGGAGACCGCGCGCGGCGTGGAGATCTACCTGGCGGTGACGGCGCTCTACTTCGTCTCCGCGCTGGTGGTCAACCGCATCGCGCTGTTCATCGAGCGGCGGCTGCAGATCCCGGGCACGGCCGTCGGGGGGAGCAAGTGATGCTGAACCTCGACTTCTCCTTCCTGAGCTGGGACGTCGTCACCGGCTTCGTCCTCAAGGGTCTGCTGTTCTCGCTGCAGCTCACGCTGGTGGCGATGATCGGCGGCATCGTCATCGGCACGCTGCTGGCGCTGATGCGGCTCTCCGGCCGCAAGTGGCTGGTGGTGCCGGCGCAGCTGTACGTGGACACGCTGCGCTCCATCCCGCTGGTGATGGTGATCCTGTGGTTCTTCCTGCTCATCCCGCTGCTGACGGGCCGGCCGCTGGGCGCGGAGGTGTCGGCCATGATCACCTTCACGGTCTTCGAGGCCGCGTACTACTCGGAGATCATGCGCGCGGGCATCCAGAGCGTGCCGCGCGGCCAGGTCTACGCCGGCTACGCCATGGGCATGAGCTACAAGCAGACCATGCAGCTGGTGGTGCTGCCGCAGGCCTTCCGCAACATGCTGCCGGTGCTGCTGACGCAGACCATCATCCTGTTTCAGGACACCAGCCTGGTGTATGCCATCGGCGCCTACGACCTGCTCAAGGGCTTCGAGGTCGCCGGCAAGAACTTCAACCGCCCCGTGGAAACCTACCTCGTCGCGGCGGTCGTCTACTTCGTGATCTGCTTCTCGCTGTCGCTGCTGGTCAAGCGGCTGCAGAAGAAGGTCGCCATCATCCGTTGAGGGAGCATCCTCATGATCGACATCAAGAACGTCAGCAAGTGGTACGGCAGCTTCCAGGTGCTCACCGACTGCACCACCAGCATCCAGAAGGGTGAAGTCGTGGTGGTCTGCGGCCCCTCGGGTTCGGGCAAGTCCACCCTCATCAAGACCGTCAACGCGCTGGAGCCCTTCCAGAAGGGCGACATCGTCGTCAACGGCGTGAGCATCGCCGACCCCAAGACCAACCTGCCCAAGCTGCGCAGCCACGTGG
>JAEYPG010000210.1 GCA_023410975.1 Pseudomonadota bacterium | reverse complement strand
CGCCAGCGCCTGTGCGGGCGTCCAGCGCGCTGGACGATTTCTGCTACGAAACCCCTACGGTGATTCTGCCGGGCTTCCGAGCGGCGCAGGGCATTCCGGATGCGGTGCTGACCACCACTGAGGGCATCGCCGACCAGCTGGGCTACCGCACAGCTGGTGCTCATCAGCTACGCACCCGTGCTGTCATTTGTTTGCGCCCGTCAAATACAGATCCACGGCAAAGCCGCTTTGTACGTTGAGCAACTCCAGCGTCCCGCCGTGAGTGCGCACCACGGCATCGGCCAGCACCAGTCCGAGGCCCGGCAGGCTGCCCCCTGCCTGAAACCGTCCCGGGTGGCCTGTTCTACGATCCCACGCGGGGTCCACCGGTGGGCGATGTCGAGGGCCGGCGCAACGTCACGATGTTCAACTCCGGCGTGCGCGGCCTCGTCGTCCCGCAGAGCCTATTCACGGGCGGGTCGTCGCTGACCATCAGCCTGTTCCCCCGCACCCCGATCTTCGACCTCTACATCGATCGCATGGAACTGTCGTACCCGCCGATTCCAGAGCCGGCGACGCCCTCGCTGATGATCGCTGGCTTGGCCGTGGTAGGCGGGCTTGCGTGGCGGGCACACCGACGCCCGTGACTTGGTGCGTCCATCTGTCCCGCAAGAGGGATGTGCTGCCTGCGCCGCCCGCGAAGGACAAGGGCTACCGACAGATGTCCAATGGCAGCGGCAACGGTAAACGATCCGGTAGAGAACTTCCCTCAGTGCTCTTGCAATCACTGGTGGTGCGTCGCACTATCAGCAGGGCCTGAGGGGCAAGGGGAAGAGCGCCGCGCGAATGCCCTCGCGCAAGACGCCGTTGGAGGCAGCTCACCGCCGTCACTGGAAAGACTTCATTTCGGTGGCGGCGGTGTGCCGTGAAAAGGCTGCGCCTCAACCTTGGTCTGCTGGAACGCGCATTGCGGTCATGGGCTTTGCGGCGCAGGTGCCCTACGTCAGCCGCCAGTCGGTTCTCAGGGCCGTGAAGTCAGCAGGCGCGCCAGTTCCTCCGGATCGACTGGCTTGGTGATGAACGAGTGGAACCCTGCAGCCGCGGCCGTCTGGCGATCCGCCTCCTGGCCACGCCCGGTGACGGCAATGAGTTGCACACGCCCAAGCTCAGGCAACTCCCGGATGCGACGTGCCAGCTCGTAGCCGTCCATCCCAGGAAGTCCGATGTCGAGCAAGACGAAATCGGGCCGCAAAGCCGCTGCCATGCCAAGCGCCATGGGTCCGTCTTGTGCCACTTGCACGTCGTGGCCCGACATGCGCAGCAGCATGGCCATGCTTTCGGCGGCATCGTGATGGTCGTCAACGACCAGCACGCGCTGCGGGCTTGGCACGATGGTTTGCGTGGCGATTGAAGCCGGTGTGGCTGTTTGCTTTTGAACTGGCAAGGTGATCGTGATGGTGGACCCCTTGCCAATGCCGGGGCTCGCCGCGCTGACGCTGCCTCCATGAAGCTCGACGATGCTCTTGACCAGAGCCAGGCCGACACCCAGGCCGCCTTCGGCCCGGTCAAGCGCGCGCACACCCTGCACGAAAGGCTTGAAGGCCCGCTGCAGCAGGGATTCGCTCATGCCGATGCCGTTGTCGCACACCTGCAGCGTGACGATATCTCCATCGTTGCTGACGCTGACGTCGATGCGCCCTGGCGGCGGCGTGTACTTGGCGGCATTGGTGAGCAGGTTGGCCACGACCTGCGTCAGCCGCGTGGTGTCGCCCATGATCTGGATCGGCGCTGGCGCCAGCCGTACGGTCAGTGCGTGTCCACGCTGCTTGACCATCGCGCTGGCCGTGTCGACGGCCATGCGCACCAGCGTGTTGAGCTCCAGCGCGACGGGGTTCCAGGCGGATCTTGCCGCTGGTGATGCGGCTGACGTCGAGCAAGTCATCCACGAGGCGGCTCATGTGAGCGATCTGCCGCCCCAGCAGGTCCAGGCACCACCGGGCTTGCGGCTCGCTGGTGAACCGGTCCAGGATCGCCACCGCGTTGCGGATCGGCGCCAGGGGGTTGCGCAGCTCGTGCGAGAGCACGGCAATGAACTCGCTCAGCCGCCGTCCCTCCATCTCCAGCGTCTCGGCGCGGCGGCGCTCGGTCAGATCCCGGACGATGCGGATGAAGCCGCGCGGCGTGTCGCCATCGCCGTCCAGCCGTGTCGTCGTGACCTCGGCCCAGAACGTGGTGCCGTCCGCGCGCTGGCGCCAGCCCTCGACCAGCAGATGCCCGGCGCTCCGGGCGGAGGCTAGCTCGGCCTGGGGCTTGCCCGCTAGGCGGTCCTCCTGCGGGTAGAACATCGAGGCGTCGCGCTCCAGGACCTCGGAGCTGTCGTAGCCCAGCAGACGCTGACCTCCCGCGTTCCACACCTTGATCCGCCCCTGGGCATCGAGCAGGAACATGGCGTGATCCCGGACCCCCTCGACCAGCAGGCGCAGGCTCTCCTCGCGCTCGCGCAGCTGCTGCTCGTGGCGGCGCCGCTCGGTCAGGTCCCGGGTGACCTTCGAGAAGCCCAGCAGCTGGCCCTGCTCGTCCTTGATGGCGGTGATAACGACGTTGGCCCAGAAGCGAGTGCCGTCCTTGCGTACCCGCCAGCCTTCGTCCTCGAACCGGCCTCTTTCCGTGGCGCGCGCCAGCTCTTCCTGCGGCCAGCCGCGCGCCACCTCCGGCGGCTCATAGAACACCGAGAAATGCTTGCCGATGGCCTCCTGGGCCGTGTACCCCTTGATGCGCTGCGCGCCGCGATTCCAGCTCGTGATGACGCCGTGGCAGTCCAGCGAGAAGATGGCGTAGTCCTGCACCGTCTCCACCAGCAGCCGCAGGTTGCGCTCGCTCTCCACCAGGCGCTGCTCGCCCTCGCGCCTTTGCGTCATGTCGCGCGTGACCTTGGAGAAGCCCAGCACCTCGCCGTTGACGCCCAGCAGCGGCGAGATCAGCACGCTGGCCCAGAAACGGCTGCCGTCCTTGCGCAGTCGCCAGCCCTCGTCGCGCCACTGGCCTTGCTGCGCGGCCGTGCAAAGCGCCTGCGCGGGCAAGTCGCGCTCAAGCGCCTCCTGCGGGTAGAAGACGGAAAATGCTGGCCGATGATCTCGTCGGCGCGGTAGCCCTTGATGCGCTCGGCGCCCACGTTCCAGGAAGCGATCTGCCCTTCGGGCGTCAGCAGGAAGATGGCGTAGTCGTGGACGCTGTCCATGAAGCGCCGGAACAGCTCGTCATGTCCGTTGCTGAACAGCGCGAGCATGGTGGGTGCCAGCATTGCGGGCTGTGCCACGCCGGACCCATGTACCGAGATCGTCTCTTTAGGCTTGGTCATTGCATCGATGGTATGGCCGCGAGGCGCCAGGCCAATGCAGACGCGGCCGGCTCGGCCCACATCAGCCGCTCGCGGCCGTGTCCGGCCAGCTCTGGCGCCGCGGCCTCTGGTTTCTAGGCCCCTGCCTCGTGCGGTTTCCCGGCGGCAGCCAGGTCACTGCTTGAGATCGGCATACCACCCATCGGACAGCGATCGGCACCGGAATTGCGCAGCGGACATCGCGGCGCCTTTGTGTGGTCTGCGTGGCGGACACGGCACCTGTGCCGCGTGCCCGGTTCGCAGCCGGGACCCATCAGCAAGTGGCCTGCGACAATAGAGCGCCCCACCGCCCTAGCAGCCAGCCTGCAGCGGATCAATGCGCCTGGCAGCACCGTCTTCAGCAGGCCCGCACTGCGTCAGGTATTGGGGCATGAACGCCCAGCGCAAGCCGTCCAGTTCCACCGCCACCAAGCCCAACTCGTTGCACACCGAGTGCGCCTGCACCACGCCTTCGCGGCCGGCCACGGCCTCGGCTTCACCGGCATCGAGCCGGCAGACGTCCTGCTGCAGCAACTGCGCCACCGAGGTGGTCACGCGTACGCAGGTGCCGGGCAGGAAAGCGAGGGGCGGTGCGGCGGGAGAGGCGCCGTGGGTACGCGGCTCCAGGATGTAGTTCGGCACGAACGACAGCCGCCCAGCCGGCCCGGTGGCAACGTGTCCCAGCGCCGTGCTGCGGCAGGACGCCAGTGCCAGACGCTCACGCAGGTGCGGCTTGGGCACCACCTCGTGGCGGGCAGCGATGCGGTTGCCGATGCAGGGTCCCAGGGTGTTCGGCATGCTGCTACTCCAAAGATCGCCAGTGACAAGGGTCGCCGGCCTCGGGCCTGAGGCCCTCACGGTGTCGCTGATGCACAGCGCAACTGCCGCCAGTTACACGGCGTCCCAGCAATTGCAGCGGGCAGTGCCCCTTTCCAGGAAGCACCTGCCCCGCGCGCAGCCATAGGTAAGCCTCCATGACACCGCAATGTGCCGGACCCTTGAATGCCGCAGTACCGGGGCCAGCCGGCAGTTCCCCGGGGAAAGATGCGATGGGCCGGTGCACTTGCCGGGAGCCGGGCAACCACCAAGCCACTGCGGGCCGGCAGCGGCGCTTTCACCATGCACCGCGTCTGGCAACGCCCGGGCGGTCTGATCTGCTCAGGACGCAGTCTCGCGGTTCGCTGCCGCTGTGATCAGATGCTCGATGTGCTCGGCGCTGGCCGGCTTGGTAACGTGGACGTCGAAGCCCGCCTCCAGGGCGCGCTGCTGGTCCTCCCAGCTGCCCCAGCCGGTGAGCGCCACCAGGTATGCCTTGGACAGCGACGGCTCCTGGCGCAGGCGGCGCGCGACGTCGTAGCCGCTCAGGCCCGGCATGCCGATGTCCAGCACGACGACTTCCGGAAGAAAGGAGGCTGCCGCCTGCAGGGCACCCTCGCCGTCACTGGCGGTGCGCACCTCGTGCCCGGCCATGGCCAGTGCGGTGGCCAGCGTCTGCGCTGCATCGACGTTGTCGTCGGTGATCAGGACACGCCGTGGCGGCGCCGACGGCGTTCTGCCGTCCTTTGCTTCCGGGTCGGGGCCGGCATCCGGCGACTGCAGCTGCGCCAGCGGCAGCTCCACAAAGAAACTCGAACCCTGGTCCTGGCCCGCGCTCTCGGCCCAGACGCGGCCACCGTGCATTTCCACCAGGCGCCGCGTGAGCGCCAGCCCGATGCCGAGCCCGCTCTGGATGCGGCCGCCTTGCTGGTCGAGCGAGGCGAACATGTCAAAGACGGCCTCCAGGTGCTGCGGCGCAATGCCGATGCCCTTGTCCTTGACCTTGATGAGGGCGCTGCCGGCTGCGCACTGCAGCGACAGTTCCACCTCGGACCCGGTAGGCGAGTACTTTGACGCGTTGACGAGCAGGTTGCTCACGACCTGGGCAACGCGCACGTCGTCGGCTTCGACCCACAGGGGCTGTGGCGCGCAGCTCACGCTCAGCGTCTGCCCGCGCGCCTCGAAGACGCCGGCATTGGCCTCGGCGGCCGAGTCGACGACGGTGCGCAGATCCAGGCGCCTGCGGCGCAGCTCCAGCCGCTGGCGCGCGATGCGCGAGACGTCCATGAGGTCGTCGATGAGCCGCACCAGATGTTCGACCTGGCGCTCCATGATCTGCAGCACCTTTCCCGCGGTCTCGGAACCCGGCGCCGTGCGCACGATGTGCAGCCCGGTGCGCAGCGGCGTCAGCGGGTTGCGCAACTCGTGGGCCAGCGTAGCGAGGAACTGGTTCTTGCGCTGGTCCACGCCCTGCAGCGCCCGGCTCAGGTCCGCGTTGGTGAGCTCTGCGAGCTTGCGCTCGGTGATGTCGATGACGTTGCCGACATGGCCCAGGAAGACGCCGTCCGTGCCGATGCGCGGCACGCCCATGTCGATGCACCAGCGCCAGCTGCCGTCTGCACGGCGCAGCCGGTAGTCCAGCTCGAAGGCCCCACGCTGCGCCAAGGCGTCGCGGAACCGGGCATCCGCGGCCGGCCGGTCCTGGGGGTGTACGGCATCGAGCCAGCCAAAGCCCAGCGCATGCTGCGGCGACTGGCCGGTGAACTCGTGCCAGCGCCGCGACAAGAAGGTGCAGCGGCCGCCGGGATCGGTCACCCACACGATGGTTGGCGCCGTGTCGGCCAGCCGCTCGAACCACAACTGGCTCTGACGCAGGACCTCCTGCGCCTGCTTGACGTCGGCGATGTCGAAGGACGAGCCGATGTAGCCCACGAACCGCCCGTCGGCCTCGTAGTACGGCTCGCCGATGCTCTTGAGCCAGCGGTACTCGCCATCGAAGCGGCGAAAGCGGAACTGTGCCTCGAAGCGCTGACGCTGCTTGAAGGCGTCCAAGTAGGCGCTGACGTAGCCGTCGGCATCCTCGGGGTGCAGCGCCTCGGTCCAGCCCATGCCTAGCAGCTGCTGCTGCGGCCGGCCCAGGAAGCACGTGTACTGGGTGTTCATGAACACGGCGCCCTGCGCGTCCGCCTGCCACACGAGCACCGGCGCGTTGTCGGCCATGGCGCGAAATCGCTCCTCGGCCTCGCTGTGCGGCGCGCTCGGACGCTCCTGGCCGGCATGCAGCCGCTCGAACGCGACCAGCAGCACCCGGCCCGCTGCCAGCGCCTGAAGCTCGCCGAGCTGCTGCTGCGACAGCCCCGTGGCTGCCGAGAGTTCCTGCGGTGTCATGGAGAGCGCCTGGAATCAGTTGTCATGGGTACGCGAGCCAGCCGCCTTGGCCGCCACTGCATGGACCCGCGCCAGGAGGTCTTCAGCCGGGCACGGCTTGGGCAGCACCAGCAAACCCAGGTCCCTGGCCTTCTGCAGCTCCGCGCTGAACCCGGTCATCAGGATCACGCCCGTCGGGCTGCCGCGCTGGGCGATTCTGCGCGCCAGAGCGATGCCGTCCATGGACCCGGGCATGCGGATGTCGCTGAGAACGACGTCAAAAGGCCCCCTGCCCTCCAGTGCCGTCATGGCATCGTCGGCCGTTCTTGCCTGCTCCACCTGGCAGCCTGCAGCTACCAGGACGTCAGCCGCCGCCTGGGCCAGGTCCTCGTTGTCCTCCACGAGCAGCACGCGAGCGTCGATGGCCGTGATGCCGGTCGCGGTGCTGGGTGGTCCGGCAGCCGATAGCGGCTTGCGGGACAAGGGGAAGTACAACCGGACCGTGGTCCCGCGGCCCAGCTCGCTCTCGATCGTGGCGGTCCCTCCCGACTGCGCACACAGGCCGTAGACCTGGCTCAGGCCCAGGCCCGTGCCATGGCCCACCGGCTTGGTGGTGAAGAACGGCTCGAACACCTTGTCGACCACGTCAGGCGCAATGCCGCCCCCAGTATCACGGACCTCCAGGACCGCGTGGCCGGCACCCGAGGCGCCCACCTCGTTGGCATTCGCGCGGCGCGCCGTGAGGTGCAGCTCGCCGCCATCGGGCATCGCATCCCGGGCGTTGACCGCCAGGTTGACCAGCGCGAGCTCCAATTCGTTCGGATCAACCTCGATGTGCAGTGGTGCCAACTCGATCTCGCTCTTGAGCTCGATCCTGCTGTGCAGGGCCGAGCGCATCAGCTCCGAGAGCGGACCGAGCTGCTCGCACAGATCGATGATTTCCGGGCGCATCGGCTGGCGGCGCGAGAAGGTCAGCAACTGGCGGGTGAGCTTGGTGCCGGCCGACACCGAGCGCTCGATCCTGGAGAGGCAGGGCTCCAGCGCAGGCGGCAGTCCCTTGTGGCGCAGGATGTGCGCGTTGGTGCCGATGACCATCAGCAGGTTGTTGAAGTCGTGGGCCACGCCACCGGTGAGGTGCGCAACGGCCTCCAGGCGCTGGCCCTGGACCATGGCCTTGTGCGCCTGCTGCGCCTGCTCCAGCGCCTCGCTGATGCGGCGCTGCGTCAACGCGTGGGCGTTGCGGATGGACGCTGCGGCATCCGACATGGCTGCACCGGTCTCGTCGATCTCGATCACGCCCGTGGGATTGAAGGCCACGGCACTGCCTTGTCCCAGCGCCTGGGCGGCCTGCTTGAGCGCCATGACGGGCCGCATGAGCGCCCTGCCCACCCACAGGGCACTGATCACGGCCCCCACCGACAGCAACGCGGCCACCGAGGCAAACCATGCCAGTGCCTTCGCGGACCATGACGCGACTTCGGCACGGGGAACACCGATCGCGAAGCCCCAGCCATGGTTGCTGCCCTTGCTGAAGGCCGTCGTGACGGCGCGTCCATCGACGGCCACCGTCTCGAAGCGGCCTTCCTGCCGGGCCGTGAGCTGCTGGAGCATGTCGGCCGTCGCCTGCTTGCCCACCAGCTGTTCCGGGTTGATGGTCCGCGCCACGATGAAACCGTTGCGGTCAAAGACGGAGCCGATCCAGCTGGCCGGCAACCGCTGCTCCTTGAGCAACCCTTGCAGGTAGCTGGCATAGCCACCCACGGACAAGTAGTAGCGCAGCTGCCCCTTGATGACGACGGGCACCTCCACCGCGAAGCTGTACTGCCCGCCAAAGGGCGCGAAGTACAGGTCCGACACCAGCGTGGCCATCGGGTCCGCTTGCCGGCGCAACTCGGAGAAGACCGTGCGCGGCAAGCGTGCCTCGCCGAAGGTCCGCCGGGTATTGAGCAGTTGCTGGCCCGAGAGGTCGCTGAGCACCACCACCATGTCGGGCTGCGGGGCGACTTCCCGAGCGTAGAGGTGGAAGGCCTCGAGATCGTCCTGCGCCAGCGTGGGCGACTTGGCCAGCGTCTTGACCATCGCCTCGCGCCGTGCAAGCTCGCGGTCCACCACCATGGACATGGCCCGGGCCGTTTCCAGCACCCGCTCTTCAAACGACTGCCTCTCCTGGCGATAGAAGTACGCGATGCTCGCCACCGCTGCCAGCAGCGTGGGCAGCAGCACCGACATCGCCAGGAGTACCAGCCAGGAACGCACACTGAACCTGCGCGGCATTCACCTGCTCCGTAGGGACGACAACCGAAGACCTACGGAACCAGCTTCCTCAAAGGTCGGCCCCCGAGTTTAGCGAGCACAAACTTGCCGGGTTCTCGGACTTGCTGAGGGCGATGATGGCTACCGGCGTCGCAGGGCCTGTCCTCAAGGAGCGTGCCAACGACCGGCATGCCCTGAAGTCATGGAGCAGTAGGCGCAGTGGCCTCGAATGGACATGCACAGTGTCATAACGCCTGCCAGCTCAGGCAAGGTGCCCTAGTGCCAGGACTCGTTGCGCCAGACCAGGTTGGTGTCAGGCTCTGTGACCGGACCATCCCGGTAGCTGAGGCCGTCGGTCTTGAGAGCGCCTTGGTACCAGCCATCCAGCCAAGCGTCGGCCTCGACCGAGCCATGCGGGTATGGGCAGACCCCGGCAACTTCAGACAGCGACTGCCCATGAGTGAAGCCCTTGCTCCAGATCTCTCGTTCGTCCTCGCGCGTGCCCTTCATGGCGTGAAACCTCTGTGGTTGCCCCACCCGCCCATGCAGCACTTCAGCAAATCCGGGACCACCGCGCCTTGATCCTGCTGCGACCGGTTCTCGTGGTTGGTCGGGCCGCTCCTTCCAGCGGCGGTGGTCAGGCGCGGCGTGTCTGTCGCCCCCGCCCGCCAAGCTGGCTCGCGACCTGCGCCCGGCGAGCTTGCTCAGCCACGCAGTGCGGTCTGACGCAGCATTCGCCAGCGGATCAAGCCGGTATTGGTGCTGCCATCCGAAAGCGGCAGCTACCGGCGCCGTCTGGCTTGCTGTCCTTCTTTGCCTCGTACATCTGCGCATCCGCGGCCTGCAGCAGCGTGTCCATGTCGTTGCCGTCCTCGTGCAGCAGCGCAAGTCCGATGGATGCGCCGACACGCACGACTCCGGTATCCAGGCTGATGGGCCGCATCAGCTGCTGGCGCGTGCGCCAGGCGATGGTCTCGGCTTCCTCACGCGAGCGGACCACGGGCAGCACCACGATGAACTCGTCACCGCCCACCCGCGCCACCGTGTCGCTGTCGCGGCATGCGTGCAGCAGCCGGCGGGCCACTTCCTGCAGCACCTGGTCACCCGCGGCGTGCCCGTGGCGGTCGTTGACGGGCTTGAAATCGTCGAGGTCGAACGCCAAAACGGCGACGTGCTGGTCCGGGACACGGGGCTGTTGCGCCACCACGGCCAGCTGCTGCCGCAGGCCGCGGCGGTTGAGCAACCCGGTGAGCGGGTCCCGCAGCGCCTTGCTTTGCAGCGCATGCACCTGTTCCTGGCCCAGCCGCAGCAGGCGACTGGAGTATCGAATGGCCCAGAGCATGATCGCCGCGAAGACGATGCCGCAGCCGGCCAGCAGCTTCTTGAAAAACGCGAATCGCTGGTGCTGGGTGTGCGAGCGGGCATGCAACAAGTCGCGCTCGACCCGCTCGGCCTCATCGAGCAGTTGGCGCAGCTCCTGGGTCGAATCCCTGGCCACCCGGGCATTGACCAGCGGCCCCAGCGCTGCCGCGCCGTCACGCTCGGCGATGGTGGCCAAGCTCAGGTACTGGCCCATCACTTCCGTCAGCTCTGATTGCAGCTGCTGAATCCGGTGGCTTTGCGCCGGGTTGTCAGCCGTGAGACTGTCCAGACGCTTGGCCGCCTGCGTCGCTACAGCCGCGGACACACGCACTCTCTGCAGCGAGTCCTTGTTCGCAGCCACCGCGAAGTTGCGCAGCCAGATCCCACTGCGCATCGCCTCCAGGCGTACCTGCTCGATCTGGTCAATGGCATCGTGCGTGTGCTCGACCCAATGGCTCGCCGCTTCGAACTGGACCATGGCCGTGTAGAGCACCGCACCCATGCCGATCACGAGCAGCAAGGCGAGAAACTGTGTCAGGCGCAATACGCGTGCAATGCGTCGAAGCATGGAAATGATCGGCAATGACGGCAGCAGCTGTCCCGCCCGTTGTGGTCATGGCGTATGCATCGGTTTGAGAAAGGATTTGTTGACCTGGGCCAGAGGTAATAAGTCACGCGGCACTGGACCAATGCATCGGATCAATTTCAAAGGCCTGAGTACCAGCACCATCATGAGCCGTGAGACGTGCCCGCCTTGCTGGTAGTGCCAGCACTACGGCGGCGGGCCTACCAACAGAAATTACGCGCGCCGCCTGTGGTAGGTAGGGTGCGCGCAGGGACACCTCAAACACGAGGGAAAACCTTGGCGTGAAACGCCCCCTCGCGTCCGAGGTGGAGGCACCACCTCCTGCGTTCTGACGCTCTTCCTACCTCCGCCGGATTTCCACCCAGGGGCCGTCGTGCCTTGCGTCGTTGGGTGCGTTTCAACATCCCATGGATCAAGCGGCTTAAGGACTTGCGCCGCCGTCCATCAGTCGCCATAAAAATCTTCGCAAGCGCTTGCCAGTCAATAGAAATTTGACGGGCAATGCATCAACCTACGAGAAATCCGTTGACCCTGGCGGACGCATCATTGCCCCTGGGCACAGCGTGCCTCCCTGACGGCATCGCGCCGCCGAGCACGCAAGCCCAGCAGCCCCAGCGCCGGCAGCAGCAGCGCCAGGGTGCCCGGCTCCGGAACGGCTTGCGAGGGCGTACCGATCGGTTCGAACGTGGAGCCGTTGTCGGGACCGGTCGTGGGCGCCGGCGCGGGCTCCACTTGCGGCAGCGCCACCTCGGCCGAGGCGAACAGGTGGTTGTTGTTGATCTGGATGTTCGAGTTCCAGTTCTTCACCACCACGTTGCCGTTGATCTGGCCGTCCCAGCCGCCGCTGATGCTGGCGTTGGGCGCCAGGATGCTGCCGTACACGCCCACGCCCTTGAGCACCAGATCGGTGGCATCGACGAAGTTGAACAGCACGTTGTAGTCGCGGAAGCCGTCCAAGCCGACGTTGCGAAAACCGGCCTGCTCGCCGTAGATGTTGAAGATCAGCGTCTGTCCCCGGCTCAGGTTGAGCAGCGAGATGCTGTTGCGCGACAGCAGGTCCGCGCCATCGATCTCGAAGATCTGCGTGCCGGCGCTGCCGTCGCCGACGAAGCTCACGCCGCCCCAGGGATTCATGTCCACCGTGCCGGAAGCCGCCACGCCAGCCAAGTCCATCGACAGCGTGTTGAGATGCTGTGCCGCGTCGGCGAAGGAGAACGGCGCCGTGCCGCCACGCTGCAGCGTGCCGCCGAAGCCCAGATTGGACGTGCTGGCCGAACCGCCCACGTAGGCATTGCCGTGCTCGATGGCACCGCTGTTGAAGCTCAGGTTGCCGCCCACCACCAGCGACTGCCCCGCATAGCCGCCCTGCCTGTGCAGGTTCACGCTGTAGCCCGTCAGCGTCGCGTTGCCCTGCACGGCCACGGCGCCTTCGGTGTCGCTGTACATGCTGGTGAAGTTGCCCAGCGCGAAGACGTTGAAGTTGCCGGCCACGCCCAGGTTCACTGCCGCCGCCTGCGCCGAGGCGGGCATCGCCACCACGCCCGCCACCACCAGCGCCACGGCGCATGCCGGCGCCTTGAGCCGGCGGGGAAGGCGCAATCTGGTGCAAGTCGAGGCAGAAGTCATGCTATAGGCGACCATATGACGGTCGAACAAGAACAACACGACTTCGATTTTTGCGTGGGCTGAAGCTACATCGTGACGCTTTTGTGAAAAGCACTCACCATTGGCAATGAGACTTGATTTGCTACAGCCACTGCTGAAGCCCATGTACGGATTTCATGCAGACGGCGCGCGCTTTGCGCACCGAGCCCGCAGAGTATTGGCCGCTGCAAGCCGCAAAGCGAGCAGGACTCGCGCTTGGGGCCGGTGCGATGCCTGCACTCCACACCGCTGTTGCCAAGCCACAGCGGCTGCGGCGATCAAGCGCCCCTGCCTGTGTCGGTACACGCAGCGCCATTGCACATCCTGTGGCCTGAAGTTGAAATGACACTTTGCCGGTGACCAGCCGCGAGGTGGACTGTGAAGTTTCTTGGTGTCGAGCTTCGTGTACCGGATCTCTTGGACTTGAGGAATGTGCCGCTGTGCGCAGCCATCGGCGTCATCATCGGCCTGGGCCTGCTGTTCATCACCCATGGCCATCCCGGCGTGGTCATTGCCGAGGGAGCGGCCGCCGTGGCGGCCGGGCTCTTGGCTGTGGCCGGTGCCAACGCCTCGGCCGGGTGGCGCGGCGTCACGATCTGCTTGGCTGGATCACTGTGCGCCTACGGCGCCGTACTGAGGCTGCTGTAGCGCCATCCGGTGCCGAATACCCGGGCCTGGAGCCTGGGCGGCAGAGTTTTCTGAGGTTGCCCAGCGTGCCGGGGTTCAAGGTCACCGGCGTGAAGCCTGCTGTGCCTGTAGGGACGGATGGCCTGTCCTCCCTACACATCACCACCGCGCCGGCGCATTTGCTTAAATTTTAAGCAGCAAGCAAAAATCGTTGTGTGTCAACGATTTGAGCTTGGCCGCGGTGGCTTGCGAACAGCCTTGTGCACAGATACCGTGGACAAGCGCCTCAGGTCAAGTTGCCATCGTCGACGGCGGTATTGCTCGCTGAGGCAAGGTGGGCGGTACTGCCTTCCCGCTGGCGGATTGGTTCAACCAACGGCACCACCTGCTGCGCGCTGCCGCTGCGCAGTGCTGGCAGGCTTCCTGCCTCTCGGCAATAGCCGCCCGCCTCGTGAGAGGTGAGATCACGCGGCCGGCCAGCGGCTGGCGTGGAGCGCTCCCAGGGAGTCACGTGCCAGGTCTGCCAGAACGCTCCCTGGCCGTCGAACTCGATACCGCCCAGCACCATGCCCAGCGGCGCTATCCACAGGAGCACTACGTCGTGGAGCGGTGGCAGCAGGTGATCGTCGATGGCCCGGTCCAGCGCGTGCAGCGTGGCCACGCGGCACAACCGGCGGCCCATCGCTTCAGCGGCCGCTTCCTGGACCCGCAGATCACCGCGTACCGCCACGATGCGGCTGCGCTCATCCTTAGGCACGGGGATGCCTCGGATTCGCTGGCGGCGGACTTCAAACAGCATCGACAGCGGTTGGCGTGTTGATCTGGCGGCTCACCGCGGCGACCGGTAGCCGCCCTCGATCCATGCGCTGGCGCTGGCGGCGTTGAGCTTGAAGTCGGGGCGCACCTTCACGCTGGCCAGCTGCTCACCGAACACGTCCTTGGCCGCCAGCACGGCGTAGGGCTCGTACTCGTCCGGCACGATGTCGAGCTCGACCGTGATGGTCTCGCCGCCGGCGTTCACCGTGACGCTCTTGTGCAGCATCGCGTGCTGGTGCTGCTCGGCGCGGCGCCGCACCTCGCTGGCAGTCTTCACCAGCGTGTTGAAGGCCGACACGTCCAGCGGCTTGGGGTTCTTCTTGTCGCGGCCCATGGTCCACGGGCCCACCAGCGCCGGCTCCGACTCGCCGTGGCGCGTCATCGCCACCGCCCAGCCGTCGTCGTCCTCGTTCTTGATGACCTTGGCCGTCC
>JAEYPG010000203.1 GCA_023410975.1 Pseudomonadota bacterium | reverse complement strand
AAGAACATGTGCAGGTGGCTGAAGGCGCCGTTGCCGGGGGCCACGATCGGGTCGGCGTAGGCGAGGTGCGAGAACTCGCAGAAGGTGCGGAAGTTGCCCGACGGCTGCCACGACATGTCGCTCGGCGTGTCCCACGGTGCCATCAGGTACTGGTTGACGTCGAAGTTCGACGGGACCGTGGCCGCACCGCCCGGGGCGGGCGCCGGGGCCGGGGCCGGGGCAGCAGCCGGCGGGGCCACGGGGGCGGGAGCGGGCGGCTTCAGCGCGCCGTCGCAAGCCTTGTCGGCGGTGGCCGGCGTCCAGGAGGAATCGCGCCAGCACAGTTCGTTGGTACCGTTCTTGACGACCGTGCCGTCCGTGGCACGCCAGTTGTCGACCGTCTGGGCAAACGCGCTCGACAGCGGGGCAGCAAGCGCGGCGGATGCAAACAGCACCGCCACGGCGTTCAGTTTCTTCATTGATTCTCCTCTCAAGGAAAGCCGCAGGACTCTGCGAAACGTCCGAATCGGAAGCAAGACAACCCGGCAAACACCCGGTCTCGCGAGCGATCACCACCGACGACCCATTGTGCCATCGGGGGTTTCTTGACCCGCCCATTTTGGCCCGGACGCCCCGGCGTGGCGCCTTCCCCTGTTGCGCCGGAGCTACAGGCCGCGCCGCTTAGAATGATCGATCCGCTGCTTCACGCGGAGCCGGCTCCGCGCCCGCGCGCGAGGGTCGCGCCCGTCGTCCCATGACCCAGTTCGCCAAGGAAACCCTGCCCATCAGCCTCGAAGAGGAGATGCGGCGCTCGTATCTCGATTACGCCATGAGCGTGATCGTGGGCCGCGCCCTGCCCGATGCGCGCGACGGCCTCAAGCCTGTGCACCGGCGCGTGCTGTACGCCATGCACGAGCTCAACAACGACTGGAACCGCCCGTACAAGAAATCCGCCCGCATCGTCGGCGACGTGATCGGTAAATACCACCCGCACGGCGACAGCGCGGTGTACGACACCATCGTGCGCATGGCACAGGACTTCAGCCTGCGCCACATGCTCGTGGACGGCCAGGGGAACTTCGGTTCCGTGGACGGCGACAACGCCGCGGCCATGCGCTACACCGAGATCCGCCTGTCGAAGATCGCCCACGAGATGCTGGCCGACATCGACAAGGAGACCGTCGATTTCGGTCCCAACTACGACGGCTCCGAGAAGGAACCGCTGGTGCTGCCCACCCGGCTGCCCAACCTGCTGGTCAACGGCAGCGCCGGCATCGCCGTGGGCATGGCCACCAACATCCCGCCGCACAACCTCAACGAGGTCGTGGACGCGTGCCTGCACCTGCTGGGCTCGCCCGAGGCCACGCTCGACGAGCTCATGGAGATCATCCCGGCGCCGGACTTCCCCACCGCCGGCATCATCTACGGGCTCAACGGCGTGCGCGAGGGCTACCGCAGCGGCCGCGGCAAGGTGGTGATGCGCGCGCGCTGCCACTTCGAGGACATCGGCAAGAACGGTGAGCGCCAGGCCATCGTCGTCGACGAGATTCCTTACCAGGTCAACAAGAAGACGCTGCTGGAGCGCATCGCCGAGCTCGTCAACGAGAAGAAGCTCGAAGGCATCAGCCACATCCAGGACGAGTCCGACAAGTCCGGCATGCGCGTGGTGATCGAGCTCAAGCGCGGCGAGGTGCCGGAGGTCGTGCTCAACAACCTCTACAAGCAGACGCAGCTGCAGGACAGTTTCGGCATCAACATGGTCGCCCTGGTGGACGGCCAGCCCAAGCTGTGCAACCTCAAGCAGCTGCTGGAGATCTTCCTGGAGCACCGGCGCGAGGTCGTCACGCGCCGCACCGTGTACGAGCTGCGGCGCGCGCGCGAGCGCGGCCACGTGCTCGAAGGCCTGGCGGTGGCGCTGGCCAACATCGACGAGTTCATCGCCATCATCAAGGCCGCGCCGACGCCGCCGCTGGCGCGCACGGAGCTGATGGCGCGCAGCTGGGACTCGTCGCTGGTGCGCGAGATGCTCGCCCGCGCCCAGACCGGCGCCATCGGCGGCCGCGAGGCCTTCCGCCCCGAGGGCCTGCCCTCGCACTACGGGCTGCAGCCCGACGGCCTGTACCGCCTCTCCGACGAGCAGGCCGGCGAGATCCTGCAGATGCGGCTGCAACGCCTCACGGGCCTGGAGCAGGACAAGATCATCGGCGAGTACCGCGACGTGATGGCCACCATCGCCGACCTGCTCGACATCCTGGCGCGGCCCGAGCGCGTGACGACCATCATCAGCGACGAGCTCAAGGCGCTGCGCGCGGAGTTCGGCCAGACCAAGGTCGGCGCGCGGCGCTCGACCATCGAGCACAACGTGCAGGAGCTCGGCACCGAGGACCTGATCACGCCCACCGACATGGTGGTGACGCTCTCGCACACGGGCTACATCAAGAGCCAGCCGCTGGCCGAGTACCGGGCGCAGAAGCGCGGCGGGCGCGGCAAGCAGGCGGCGCAGACCAAGGAAGACGACTGGATCGACCAGCTCTTCATCGCCAACACGCACGACTGGATCCTGTGCTTCTCCAACCGCGGGCGCGTGTACTGGCTCAAGGTCTGGGAGGTGCCGCAGGGCGGTCGCGCCTCGCGCGGCAAGCCCATCGTCAACATGTTCCCGCTGCAGCCCGACGAGAAGATCACCGTCGTGCTGCCGCTCACGGGCGAGTTCCGCACCTTCCCCGGCGACCACTACGTGTTCATGGCCACGGCCCTGGGCACGGTCAAGAAGACGCCGCTGGACGAGTTCAGCAACCCGCGCAAGGCCGGCATCATCGCCGTCACGCTCGATGACGGCGACTACCTCGTGGGCGCCGCGCTCACCGACGGCCAGCACGACGTGATGCTGTTCTCCGATGGCGGCAAGGCAGTGCGCTTCCCCGAGGACGACCTGCGCCCCATGGGCCGCAACGCGCGCGGCAACCGCGGCATGAACCTGGAGCCGGGCCAGAGCGTGATCGCGATGCTGGTGGCCGAGGACGAGTCGCAGAGCGTGCTCACCGCCACCGAGAACGGCTTCGGCAAGCGCACGCCCATCACCGAGTACACGCGCCACGGGCGCGGCACCAAGGGGATGATCGCCATCCAGCAAAGCGAGCGCAACGGCAAGGTCGTGGCCGCCACGCTGGTGCGCGAGGCCGACGAGATCATGCTCATCACCGACCGCGGCGTGCTGGTGCGCACGCGCGTCTCCGAGATCCGCGAGATGGGCCGCGCCACGCAGGGCGTGACGCTGATCGCGCTGGACGACGGCGCGCGCCTGGGCGGCCTGCAACGCATCGTCGAGAACGATGCCAACGTGGACAGCGCGGCCGCACCCGAGGCCGGCGAGGAGAACAACTGACATGTGGAAGTCGATCGCGCTGGCCGCGGCGCTGGCCGTGGCCGGCGGCGCACACGCCGAGACCAAGAAGGAGCTGGTGCAGAAGGTGCTGCAGTTGCAGCAGCCCAGCCTCGAAGGCATGGCGCGCAGCCTGGCCGAGCGCCCGGCGCTGCTGATGCTCCAGCAGGCCGGCCAGCTGGTACAGGCCCGCGTGGCGCCCGACAAACGCGAGGCACTGGCCAAGGATCTCCAGGCCGAGGCCAAGAAGTACGCCGACGAGGCCGTGCCGGCGGCGCGCGAGCGCGTGGTGAAGCTCGCGCCCTCCACCGTCGGCGCGCTGCTGGAGGAGAAGTTCAGCGAGGACGAGCTCAAGCAGGTGATTGCCTGGATGGAATCGCCCGTGAACCGCAAGTTCCAGCAGCTCATGCCCGAGATGGAGCAGTCGCTGGCGCAGAAGCTGGGGGCGGATCTGGCCCCGACGCTCGATCCCAAGATCCAGCGCATGGAGCAGGCCATGCGCAAGCGTTTCGAAGCCGCCGGCGTGCCCCTACCCGCCGCCAGCGCCCCCAAGAAGTGAAGCCATGAAGCAGCGTCCCTACAACTTCTCCGCCGGCCCGGCGGCCCTGCCGGCCGAGGTGCTGGAGCAGGCTGCCGCCGAGATGCTCGACTGGCACGGCAGCGGCATGAGCGTCATGGAGATGAGCCACCGCGGCAAGGAATTCATCTCCATCGCCCACCAGGCCGAGGCCGACCTGCGGCGCCTGCTGGCGGTGCCGCCCAACTTCCACATCCTGTTCATGCAGGGCGGCGGCCTGGCCGAGAACGCCATCGTGCCGCTGAACCTCTCGGGCGGCGCGGCGGCGGACTTCGTGGTCACCGGCAGCTGGTCGCAGAAGTCGTTCAAGGAAGCCAAGAAGTACTGCGACGCGCAGCTCGCCGCGGCCAACACCGCCGCCGACGGCAGCCACACCACGCTGCCCGACCCGGCCACCTGGAAGCTGCGCCGCGGCGCGCGCTACCTGCACGTCTGCAGCAACGAGACCATCCACGGCGTCGAGTTCCACGAGCTGCCCGACCTCAAGGCGCTGGGCAGCGACACGCCGCTGGTGATCGACTGCTCCTCGCACATCCTCTCGCGCGGCATCGACTGGTCGCGCGTGGGCCTGGCCTTCGCCGGCGCGCAGAAGAACATCGGCCCGGCCGGGCTGACCATCGTCATCGTGCGCGAGGACCTGGTGGGCCACGCGCTGCCCGCGTGCCCCTCGGCCTTCGACTACAAGACCGTGGCCGAGCACGGCTCGATGTTCAACACGCCGCCGACGTATGCCATCTACATCGCCGGGCTGGTGTTCCAGTGGCTGCTGCGCCAGGGCGGCGTGGCCGAGATGGAGCGCCGCGCTGTGCAGAAGGCCGAGCTGCTCTACGGCGCCATCGACGCCTCGGGCTTCTACAGCAACAAGGTCGCGCCGGGCTGCCGCTCGCGCATGAACGTGCCCTTCTTCATGCCCGACGAGCGGCTGTACGCGCCCTTCCTGCAAGGCGCCGCGGAGCGCGGGCTGCTGCAGCTCAAGGGCCACAAGTCCGTCGGAGGCCTGCGCGCCTCCATCTACAACGCCATGCCGCTCGAAGGCGTGCAGGCGCTGGTGTCCTACATGACCGAGTTCCAGGCGCGCCATGGCTGACAACGACACTTCCCTGCCCCAGGACCTGCCGGGCCTGCGCGTGCGCATCGACGCGGTGGACCGCGAGCTGCTGGCGCTGATCAACCGCCGCGCCGCGCTGGCGCAGGCGGTGGGCGAGATCAAGAAGAAGGAAGGCTCGCCGGTGTTCCGCCCTGAGCGCGAGCAGCAGGTGATCGAGGGCCTCAAGGCCGTCAACCCGGGGCCGCTTCGCAACGAGAACCTGGCGCCGATCTGGCGCGAGCTGATGTCGGCCTGCCGCGCGCTGGAGACGCCCACGCGCGTGGCCTTCCTGGGCCCGGCGGGCACCTTCAGCGAGGAAGCGGCGCTCAACTACTTCGGCAGCTCCATCGTGCGCGTGCCCTGCGCCAGCATCGACGAGGTGTTCCGCGCCACCAGCGCCGGCTCGGCCGACTTCGGCGTGGTGCCGGTGGAGAACTCCACCGAGGGCGCCGTGGCGCGCTCCATGGACCTGTTCCTCACCACGCCGCTCTCCATCGTCGGCGAGACCAGCCTGCTGGTGCGCCACAACCTGCTGCGCCTGCGCGAGGACCTGGACGGCATCCAGGCCGTGTGCGCGCATCCGCAGGCACTGGGGCAGTGCCACGAGTGGCTGTCGCAGCACCTGCCGGGCGTGGAGCGCCGCCCCGTGGCCAGCAATGCCGAGGGCGCGCGCCTGGCGGCGCAGGACCCGTCGCTGGCCGCGCTGGCCAGCGTGCGCGCGGGCAACGAGTTCGGGCTGCACCTGGTCGCCCCCGGCGTACAGGACGACCCGCGCAACCGCACCCGCTTCGTGATGGTGGCCGACCCGCAGTGCCAGAGCCTGCCGGCGCCTTCGGGCATGGACTGCACCAGTCTGGTGGTGGCGGTGGCCAACCGCCCCGGCGCGATGGTGGACCTGCTGGTGCCGCTCAAGGCCGCCGGCGTATCGATGAGCCGCTTCGAGTCGCGCCCGGCGCGCTCGGGCCAGTGGGAGTACTACTTCTACATCGACCTGCAGGGCCACCCCGAGGAGCCGCACGTCGCGCAGGCGCTGCAGGCGCTGCGCGCGCATTGCAGCTTCTTCAAGCTGCTGGGCGGCTACCCGCTGGACCGGCACTGACATGCGCTTCGAGCGGCTGGCGCTGGTGGGCTGCGGCCTCATGGGCGGTTCCTTCGCCCTGGCGCTGCGGCGTGCCGGGCTGGTGAACCAGGTCGTGAGCTGCGGCCCCGACGCCGCCGCGCTGGACAAGGCGCTGCGGCTCAACGTGATCGACGCGGTCGCCGACTCGGCGGCCCAGGCGGCGCAGGGCGCCGACCTGGTGCTGGTGGCGGTGCCGGTGGCGGCCACCGAGGCCGTGCTGGCCGCGGTGGCGCCGGTGCTGGACGCCGACGCGCTGCTGATGGACGTCGGCAGCACCAAGCGCGATGCCGTGGCCGCGGCGCGGCGCGTGCTGGGCGCGCGGTTGTCGCGCTTCGTTCCAGCGCACCCCATCGCCGGCAAGGAGACGGCCGGCGTGGCGCATGCCGACGCGGCGCTCTACGTCAACCGCCACGCCATCCTCACCCCGCTGCCCGAGAACCCGGCCGAGCTGGTGCAGCGCGCCACGGCGCTGTGGGAAGCCTTGGGCGCGCGCGTGCGCCGCATGGACCCGCAGGCGCACGACGCCGCCTTCGCCGCCGTCAGCCACTTGCCGCACCTGCTGGCCTATGCCTACTTCGAAGGCGTGGCGCGGCAGGAGGCCGGCAGCGACTTCCTAACCCTGGCCGGGCCGGGCTTCCGCGACTTCACGCGCATCGCCGCCAGCGACCCGGTGATGTGGCGCGACGTCCTGCTGGCCAACCGTGACGAGGTGCTGGACCAGCTGCGGCACTTCCGCCAGGCGCTGGAAGGCTTCGAGCAGCAGCTGCGCGCGGGCGACCCCGCGCCGCTGGAAAACCATATCCGCCAGGTGGCGCAGGCGCGCGCGCGCTGGCATCTGGGCGCGCCGCCTTCACAGTCCCGCTGAACACCTTCGCGTGTCGCTCCCGTGCGGCGCGCGTCCCCCGCGACCCACGCATGTACGACCTTCCCTTCCTCGACCTGCCCCCGCTCACCGGCGCCGCCGGCACGGTACGCCTGCCGGGCTCCAAGAGCATTTCCAACCGCGTGCTGCTGCTGGCCGGCCTGTGCGAAGGCCAGACGCTGGTGCACGACCTGCTCGACTCCGACGACACGCGCGTGATGCTGGACTCGCTGGGCCGCCTGGGCTGCGGCGTGGAGCCCGGCGCCGGCGGCGGCCCGCTGCGCGTCACGGGCCTGGGCGGGCGGCTCCAGGTGCACGAGGCCCAGCTCTTCCTGGGCAATGCCGGCACCGCGATGCGCCCGCTCACGGCGGCGCTGGCACTGCTGGCCGCCACGCAGGGCGGCGACTTCGGGCTCTCGGGCGTGCCGCGCATGCACGAGCGCCCCATCGGCG
>JAEYPG010000180.1 GCA_023410975.1 Pseudomonadota bacterium | reverse complement strand
GGCTGACGATGGCCACGTGGATCGCCAGCCCCGCGTCGCCGTAGAGCGCCGCGATCAGCGGCACGCCCACCTGCACCGAGTTGCCGAAGCCGGCCGTGACGGCGCGCGTGGCGGGCACCACCGCCGTGGCGCTGGACACGGCCATGCCCCCGCCGCCCTGCAGCCGCCAGCGCTTGAAGCCGTAGACCACCAGCACCATCACCAGCAGCGGGCCGTAGAAGGCGGCGAGCGTGCGCCAGGGCATGTGGCTGAAATCCAGCCGCGCCATGGCGCGGAACAGCAGCGCCGGGATGAACAGGTATTGCGCCGCCGCGGACAGCACGCGGGCCGGGTCGGCAGCAGCAGCGGCTCCGCCGCGCGAGCTGCCGCGTGCACCGTCCGTGAGCCAGCCCCAGCGGGCCGCGGCCCAGCCGAGCAGGACGGTGGCAAAGAGGGCGGGCAGCTTGTCGAGGACGGTGTCGGGCATGGGGGCGCGAGTATGGCCGGCTGGTATTTACCCTTGTCCGGGTGGGCTGTGCGGGCCGTGCCCGGCACGGGAGGCCCCCCAAGCTGAAGCAGACTCGTGCTTCCCCTGATTTCACTTTCTTTGGAGTCCTCCCGCATGAGCATGAATCCCACGCAGTCCCTGGAAGCCGTGTCGTCCGCCGACCTGGACGCCATCGCCCGGCTCACGCGAGAGGCTGGCGCGCTGATCATGGAGGTCTACGCCACCGACTTCGCCGTGCGCGGCAAGGACGACGCCTCGCCCGTGACCGAAGCCGACGAGAAGGCCGAGGCGCTGCTGCTCAAGGGACTGGCCGCGCTGTACCCGGACATCCCGGTGGTGGCGGAAGAGGCGGTGGCCGCCGGCGGCGTGCCCGAGTCGGTGGGCGAGCAGTTCTGGCTGGTCGATCCGCTGGACGGCACCAAGGAGTTCATCAGCCGCAACGGCGAGTTCACGGTCAACGTGGCGCTGGTGCGCGACGGGCAGCCGGTGCTGGGCGTGGTGTACACGCCGGCGCTGGACCGGCTCTTCGCCGGCGCGCAGGGTCTGGGCGCCTACGTCGAGCAGAACGGCGAGCGCCGCGCGATCCAGGTGCGCGCGGTGCCCGAGGCGGGGCTGACGGTGGTGGGCAGCCGCTCGCATGGCGACGCGCAGGCGATGGAGGCCTTCCTCGGCGGGCGCAAGGTGGCGGAGTTCCGCAGCGCGGGGTCGTCGCTGAAGCTGTGCCTGGTGGCCGCGGGCGAGGCGGACCTGTACCCGCGCCTGGGCCGCACCATGGAGTGGGACATCGCCGCCGGCCACGCCGTGCTGGCCGCCGCCGGCGGCACAGTGCGCCGCGTGGACAACGGCGCGCCGCTCACCTACGGCAAGCCGGGCTTCGACAACCCGCATTTCGTGGCGGCAGGAAAGCAGTAAGGCCGACGGGGCCTGCCCTGCTGGCCCCAGGCAAAAAAAGTGGCCGGCGGGCTCCACACCCGCCGGCCACCGTGTTTTCAGCCGCGCCGCCGGCTCAATCGGCCGCCACCTTCTTCGCCGCTGTCTTCTTTGCCGCCGGCGTCTTGGCCGCGCGGGGCTCGAACTCGAAGCCGACCTTGCCTTCCTTCTTGTCGTAGGTCAGGAAGGCCTTGAACTTGCGCCGCGTCTTGTTGGAGACGAAGTTCTCCAGCAGGTCCGTCTTGCCCGTGGCCAGCAGCTTGCCCATCTGCTCGCGCGTGATGGGCTGCTGCAGGATCACCTTGCCGCTCTTGAAGTCGCAGGTCACGTGCGCGCCCACGGCGTGCTCGCACACGTAGCTGGTGCCGTGCTCGTACACGTGGCCCTTGCACTTGGGGCAGTGGCCCAGGCTCTCCTGGTCGCTGAAGTCCACCTCCTCGCCGCCCTCGGCTTCCTTCTTGGCGTCCTCGCCGAAGTCGAACTCCATCTTCCAGTTGTGCTGCTCCTCGTCGCGCACCAGCCGCAGCTCAGCCGTGAAGGGCCAGCCGGCCTTGGAGCGGAAGCCCTCCAGCGGCCCGATGCGGTGATCGCGCAACAGCTGCTCCACCTCGTTGATCTCGAAGCTGCGCCCCGCCGGGATCTTGGTGATGCTGAAGCCGCAGCCCGCGCCCTCGCTGCCCTGCGCACCGCCGTTGCGGCCCACGCAGGTGAAGCGGCGGTAGTTCTCCTTGATCACGCCGCCGCAGTTCGGGCAGGGCACGGACAGCGTCACGTAGTCGCCGGGAATGGTGTCGCGGTCGTACTCCTTGGCCTTGCGCACGATGCGCTCGGCCATCGCCGCGATGGCGGCCATGAACTCCTCGCGCTTGAGGCGCCCGTGCTCCATCTGCGAGAGCTGGTACTCCCAGTTGCCGGTGAGCTCGGGCTTGGTGAGGTCCTCCACGGCCAAGCCGCGCAGCAGCGTCATGAGCTGGAAGGCCTTGGCGGTGGCGATGAGCTCGCGGCCCTCGCGCAGCAGGTACTTCTCGGTGATGAGGCCTTCGATGATGGCCGCGCGCGTGGCCGGCGTGCCCAGGCCCTTCTCGGCCATGGCCGAGCGCAGCTCGTCGTCGTCCACCAGCTTGCCCGCGCCTTCCATGGCCGACAGCAGCGTGGCCTCGGTGTAGCGCGCCGGCGGCTTGGTCTTGAGCGAGAGCACGTCCACGGCCTCGGTGCGCACCAGCTCGCCCTTGTCCACCGGCACCAGCGAGGCGTCGCCCTGCTGCTCCTCGCGCCCGTACACGGCCAGCCAGCCCGGCTTGACCAGCACCTTGCCGTTGGTCTGGAACTGGTGCTCCTTGCCTTCGGCCTTCACGGTGCTGATGCGCGTCGTGACCATGAATTCGGCCGCCGGGTAGAACACGGCGATGAAGCGCTTGACCACCAGGTCGTACAGCTTGGCCTCGATCTCGGTCAGGCTTTTCGGAGCCTGCATCGTCGGGATGATGGCGAAGTGGTCGGACACTTTCGCGTTGTCGAACACGCGCTTGGTCGGCTTCACGTAGCCCTCGGCCAGGCCCTTGCGCGCATGCTGCGAGAGCTCGCGCAGCGGGCCGGGCAGGTCCTCGTTGGCGATCATCTCGAAGGTGTCGCGCGCGACGCTGACGTAGTCCTCGGGCAGGAAGCGCGAGTCCGTCCGCGGGTACGTCAGCACCTTGTGCTTCTCGTACAGCGCCTGCGCGATCGAGAGCGTGGTCTTGGCCGAGAAGCCGAAGCGCGAGTTGGCCTCGCGCTGCAGCGTGGTGAGGTCGTACAGGCCCGGACTGCTCTGCGAGCTGGGCTTGGCCTCCTCGGTGACGCTGGCCGGTTGACCGCGCACCGCCTCGGCGATGGCCCGGGCCGAGGCCTCGTCCCACAGCCGGTCGGCACGGGCCTCGGCGTCATTGGGGTCCTTCTTCCACTTCGGGTCGAACCACTTGCCCTCGTACTGCCCGGCCTGGGCATCGAAGGTGGCCTTCACTTCCCAGTACGGACGCGCGACGTGCTTGCGGATCTTCTCCTCGCGCTCGACCACGATCGAGAGCGTGGGCGTCTGCACGCGGCCCACGGTGGTGAGGAAGAAGCCGCCATCGCGCGAGTTGAAGGCCGTCATGGCGCGCGTGCCGTTGATGCCCACCAGCCAATCGGCCTCGCTGCGGCTGCGCGCGGCGTCCGAGAGGCCGCGCATCTGCTCGTCGCTGCGCAGCTTGTCGAAGCCGTCGCGGATGGCCTGCGGCGTCATGCTCTGCAGCCACAGGCGACGCACGGGCTTGTCGATGGGCTTCTTGTCGCCCGCGGCGTACTGGACGATGAGGCGGAAGATCAGCTCGCCCTCGCGACCGGCGTCGCAGGCGTTGATGAGCTCGGTGACGTCCTTGCGCTTGACGAGCTTCACCACCGCGTTGAGCCGGCTCTTGGCCTTGTCGATGGGGGCCAGCTCGAAGTGCGGCGGGATCACGGGCAGGTGGTTGAAGCTCCACTTGCCGCGCTTGACCTCGTAGGCCTCGGGAGCCTTGATCTCCACCAGGTGGCCCACCGCCGAGGTGACGACGTAGCGGTCGTTTTCGAAGTGATCGGCGTGTTTCTCGAACTTGCCGACCACAGGGGTGAGCGCGCGCACGATGTCCTGCGCGACGCTCGGCTTCTCCGCAATGATCAGGGACTTGCTCATGGTGCCTCTTGAAAAAGCCGCAGGCCGCCCCGGCGGCCTGCGTGCCTACAATCCGTGCTCTCTCGCGCGCGCATGTGCATGCGTGCGCCCATGAAATCAATGTACCGAATGAAGCCCACCGTGCAAGCCGAGCCCCAACCCGCCCGCGGCCGCCGCATCCAGGTGCGCCGCTCCGGCGTACACGGCAAGGGCGTGTTCGCGCTGCAGTCCATCGCCAAGGGCGAGACGATCCTCGAATACAAGGGCGAGCTCATCACGTGGGAGGAGGCACTGCGCCGCCACCCGCATGACCCGTCCAATCCAGACCACACCTTCTATTTCCACATCGATGACGAGCGCGTCATCGACGGTGGGCACGGCGGCAACGCCTCGCGCTGGATCAACCACGCCTGCGTGCCCAATTGCGAGGCCGAGGAGGACGAGGGACGGGTGTTCATCAAGGCGCTGCGCGCCCTGGAGCCCGGCGAGGAACTGTTCTTCGACTACGGCCTGATCATCGACGAGCGCTACACCAGCGCGCTCAAGAAGCGCTTCGCCTGCCACTGCGGCCACCGCAAGTGCCGCGGCACCATGCTGGCGCCGAAAACGAAGCGCTGAGCCAGCGCATCCGTGCACGCCACGGCACCGCCATGCGTTAACCAGTCATGAACGAATCCCGCCTGAATTGGCAAGCCGAGGCCCTATGGCGGCAGCTGCAGCCGCTCCTGCCGGGGCTCTCGATCGAAGTGGTGGCGCATGCCGACTCCACCAACACCCGGCTGCTCGAACGCGCGCGGCAGTCCGGCGGACGCAGCGAGCGTGTCTACCAGCGCACTCCCGAGGCGCCGCCCGCGCCCAACGAGCCGCCCACCCCGCTGGGCCGGCGCGCCGACGATACCCAGCCCTGCCTGCTGGTGGCCGAGCACCAGACCCGCGGCCGCGGGCGGCTGGGCCGCAACTGGCAGGCCACTCCCGGTGCCTCGCTGACCTTCTCGCTGTCGCTGCCTTTCGAGCCGGTGGACTGGTCCGGCCTGTCGCTGAGCGTGGGCGTGGCGCTGGCCGACGCGCTGGACCCGCTGCAGCCGGGCCAGGCCCCGCGCATCGCCCTGAAGTGGCCCAACGACCTGTGGCTCGTCGACCCGGCCGTGGTTGGCCGCAAGCTTGGTGGCGTGCTCATCGAGACCGTGGCCGTGGGGCGGCACCGCATGGCCGTGATCGGCGTGGGCCTGAACCTGCATCCACAGCCCGTGCGCGACCTCGCCACCGGCTTCGCCAGCCTCGACGAGCTCGACCCCGGCATCACCCCGCCGGCCGTGCTGCACCGCGTGGCGCTGTCGCTGGCCGAGGTGCTGCGCCAGCACGAGCGCGAGGGCTTCAAGCCCTTCGCCGAGCGCTACGCGCGGCGTGACCTGCTGCTGAACCGACCGGTGAGCACCACCGCCCCGGTGTTCGAAGGCGTGGCCCGCGGCGTGGCCGAGGACGGCGCGCTGCTGGTGGAAACGGCGCAGGGGCTGCAGCGGCTGTCCAGCGGCGAGGTCAGCGTGCGGCTGTCCGGCACGCCCGCCGCGGACGGCGAGTCCTGATGCGCCGCCTGATCGCGGCGCTGCTGCTGCTCAATCTGGCGCTGCTGAGCTGGCTGCTGCTGGGTGGCAGCAACGACCAGAAGGAACGCGAGCCCACCCGGGTGCAGCAGCAGCTCAATCCCGAGCGCGTGCGCGTGCTGCCCCCGAAAAGCGCAGCCGGCGACGGTGCCTCGGCCAACGCCGAGACCGCATCGCCCCCGGATGACGCTCTCCTGGTGCCGTCCCCGGCTTCCGCGGTGGCGGCGGGCGTGGGCGCTTCCACCGCCGCCGGCGGGCTGGGACCGGTGACGGGCGCGGTGACGGCGCTCAATGCCGTGTGCCTGGAAGCCGGCCCCTTCGATGCACAAAGCCTTCCTGCGGCCGAGGCGGCGCTGGCCGCCCTGCCCCGGGGCAGCTGGCGGCACCAGGCGCTGGAGCCAGCGCCGGCCTACCTGGTGTACATGGGCCGTTTCTCCGACCAGAAGACGGCGCAGCGCCGGCTGCAGGACTTGCGCCAGCGCGGCGTGGAGGCGGAGCTGGCGCGTGATCTGCCGGCGCTGGAGCCGGGGCTGGTGTTCAGCCGCCACACGCAGGAGGCGCAGGCGGAGGCCGCGTTGGCGGAGTTGCAGGCCTCGCGCGGCCCGCGCCAGGCGCGCGTGGTGCCCACCAGCGAAGCCGCGGCCGTGCTGCTGCGCGTGGAGCACCCCACCGACGAGGTGCGTTCCCAGATCGCCGCCCTGGAACCCACCCAGGCACTGCGCGGCGGCTTCAGGGGCTGCCGCAAGACGAAGAGCTGATCGCGGGGCAGGCGGCAAGCCCGCGCCGGGCGACCGCCTCAACGCCTCGGTTCCGCCTTCTTCAAGCGCCGGCCGCCCCACAGCAGCGCGCCTGACGCGGCCAGCAGGCCGAGCAACCACGCGGGCTGCAAGGCGCCGCCGCAGATGCCGTCGCGGCCGCAAGGGCCTGCGGGGGTGGTCGGGGTCGTGGTGACGGGGTTGGCCGCCCGGTCCTGCGTGGCAGCATTGCGGGCAGCAAGCAGCTCGGCCGTGTTGATGTCGGCGGCCGTGCGCGTCGGTGCCACATAGCCCGACGGACTGGCCGCATAGCGCAGCGCCTCCGTGGCGTCCAGGATGCCCGCGCCGCAGGTGGTGGTGGTGCAGATGCAGATCCCGGGGTTGGCATCCGAGCAGTTGGCCATCGCCGGTGCACCGTTCACCAACAGCGAGGTCACCACGTGCGGCCGCGCGCTGGCCTTGAGCCCGGCCACGATCTGGTCGGCCGTGAGCGACGCGTTCACGCCCAGCATCAGGCTGATGGCACCGCTCACCAACGGGGCGGAAAAGCTAGTGCCGAGGACGCCGTCACTGCCGTAACTTGAGCCCACCGGAGCTTGTAGCCCGGAATTCGTGGTGGTCCACAGCCCGCCGTCGCCCAGGTAGCTGCTCCAGGCGCCACCGCTGTCCTCGGTGGTGGTGGGATCGCCGCCAACGGTGGAGATCACCAGCTGGGAGCCATAGTTGGAATAGGAGGTCTTGAAGCCGTCCCGATTGAGTGCGCCCACGCCGATGACGTTGTTGCAGTTGGCCGGGCGCGTCGGGGCAGTGTGCTCGTTGCCCGCCGCGGCCACCACCACGGCACCCTTGCTGCTGCGCACCTCATCGATGGCTGCCTGGTACTCGCTGCCGCAGGCTGCGGTGCCGCCGAAGCTGATGTTGATGATGCGTGCCGGATTCGGGTTCACCGGCGCGTTCGAGACCGTCAGGCCCGCAGCCCATCGGATCCCGTCCACGATGTCGCTCACGTCTGCGCCGCACTTGCCCGCCACGCGCACCGGCACGATCAGGCTGGCCTGGTTGATGCCCGCCACGCCCACGCCGTTGTTGGTCACCGCCGCGATCAGCCCGGCGATCTTGGTGCCGTGCCAGTCTGAGTTTTCTTCGGGGCAGGTGTTGAAGAGCACCGGGTTGGCCGTCCGTTCCGCGGCGCTGACGAAGTCGCCGGGATCGTGGGGATCGTTGTCGCGCCCATCGCTGTCCCCGGCGTACTGGACCGTACTGACGAAGTCGTAGCCGCCGATCCAGCGTCCCACCAGGTCCTCGTGGTCAGTGATGCCCGAGTCCAGGACGGCCACGCGCGTGGCGGCCACGTTCACGCCGGTACTGGTGTTCCAAGCGGTCTGAAAACCCGGCACGCCACGCAGGCGCTGGGCGATGGGCAGCGCGTTGATCGCGTCGTTGCTCTGGGTGTTGAGTGGCTTGAGCCACCATTGCTGATTGAAGTCCGGGTCATTGGGCGAGGTGCTCTGCAGCCGCCGCTCGCGCACGTTGGGCTCTACCCACAGCACATCGCCGCGTGCAGCCAGGCGGCGCGCCAGCCGCTGCGCTTGTTCCAGCGTCAGCGGCTTGTCGAAGCGCAGCAGTTGCGAGGCGCGGCCCGTGGCGCTGATGGCGGGCGCCGAAGGAACGTCAATGGCGGCGCGGTCCAAAGCGGCCTCGCGCAGCACGCGCTGCAGCCGCTCGCGGTGCTTCTCGCCGGAGGCCGAGCGCCGGTCGCGCGACAGCGCCTGCTCGCGCTCCACCTGCTCGTGCGCGGGCGCGTCGCGCAGACGCACGATCAGGCCATTGACCGGCGCTGCGGCCGGATCCTGGAACAGGGGCTGGAGCTTGGCCTGGGCCGCACCGGTGGTCAGCAGCGCCGACGCCGCCAGGGCCATCGCCGTGGCCTTGTGTTTCATCGCTTTCCTCATGGTGGTCCTGAAGTCCGTCGCAGCGGAGGACTATAGGCCGGCACGCAAGGCTCGGGCCCCAGGACCGGCCGCAGCGGCACGGCGTTGGTGGTACCGGTGCCGCGCACACACAAAAAAAGCCGCCCGAAGGCGGCTTTCCGTTGCAGCGGGGTCCGAAACCGCGTGGCCGATCAGCCGGCGATGACGCGCACCATCTCCAGCACCTTGTTGGAGTAGCCCCACTCGTTGTCGTACCAGGCCACGACCTTGACGAAGGTCTTGTCCAGGGCGATGCCGGCCTCGGCGTCGAAGACCGAGGTGCAGGGCTCGCCGCGGAAGTCCGTGGCCACGACCTTGTCCTCGGTGTAGCCCAGCACGCCCTTGAGCGCGGCTTCGCTCTGGGCCTTCATCTCGGCGCAGATCTCGGCGTAGGAGGCGTCGCTGTTGAGCTCCACCGTCAGGTCCACCACCGACACGTCGGAGGTGGGCACGCGGAAGGACATGCCGGTGAGCTTCTTGTTCAGCTCGGGGATGACCACGCCCACGGCCTTCGCGGCGCCGGTGGAGGACGGGATGATGTTCTCCAGGATGCCGCGGCCACCGCGCCAGTCCTTGTTGGACGGGCCGTCCACGGTCTTCTGCGTGGCGGTGGCGGCGTGCACGGTGGTCATCAGGCCGCGCTTGATGCCCCACTTGTCGTTGAGCACCTTGGCCACGGGCGCCAGGCAGTTGGTGGTGCACGAGGCGTTGGAGATGATGGCCTGGCCGGCGTAGGTCTTGTCGTTGACGCCGAAGACGAACATCGGCGTGTCGTCCTTGGACGGGGCCGACATGATCACCTTCTTGGCGCCGGCCTTCAGGTGCTTCTCGGCGGTTTCCTTGGTCAGGAACAGGCCGGTGGACTCGACGACGATGTCGGCGCCGACTTCGCCCCAGTTCAGCTCCTCGGGGTTCTTCACCGCGGTCAGGCGGATCTTCTTGCCGTTGACGATCAGGTTGCTGCCCTCGACCGCCACGTCGCCCTTGAAGCGGCCGTGCACGCTGTCGTACTTGAGCATGTAGGCCAGGTAGTCGGGCTCAAGCAGGTCGTTGATGCCGACCACCTCGATGTCGTTGAAGTTCTGCACCGCAGCGCGGAACACCATGCGGCCGATGCGCCCGAAGCCGTTGATACCGATCTTGATGGTCATGTCGTCACTCTCCTGCAAAGAAAAACCGTCGTCGCCCGCCGCCGCCCGCGGGCGGCGCAGGCACTACCGAACCAATTACTTGCCCAGCACGGCACGCACGGTGGCGGCCACGTTCTCGGCCGTGAAGCCGAAGTGCTTGAACAGCACGCCCGCCGGAGCGCTTTCGCCGTAGGTGTCGATGCCCACCACGGCGGCGCAGCCGTACTTCCACCAGAAGTCGGTCACGCCCGCCTCCACGGCGATGCGCGGCAGCCCTTCGGGCAGCACGGAGACCTTGTAGTCGCGGCTCTGGCGATCGAACACGGTGGTGCTGGGCACCGAGACCACGCGCACGGCGATGCCGGCCACGGCCAGCTGCTGCTGCGCATGCAGCGCCAGCTGCACCTCGGAGCCCGTGGCCAGGATGACGGCCTGCGCCTTCTTATTCAGGCCCACCTCGCTGGGCTCGGCCAGCACGTAGGCGCCCTTGGCGATCTCGTCCAGGCCGGACTTGGGCAGGTAGGCCAGGTTCTGGCGGCTGAGCAGCAGCGCCGACGGGCGCGTCTTGTTCAGCAGCGCGGCGCTCCAGGCCACCGCCGTTTCGGCGGTGTCGGCGGGGCGCCAGACGTCGAGGTTGGGGATCAGGCGCAGCGCCGCGGCGTGCTCCACGCTCTGGTGCGTGGGGCCGTCCTCGCCCAGGCCGATGGAGTCGTGCGTGAAGACGTGGACCACGCGCGCCTTCATCAGCGCAGCCATGCGGATGGCGTTGCGGCTGTAGTCGCTGAAGGTGAGGAAGGTGCCGCCGTAGGGGATGTAGCCGCCGTGCAGCGCCACGCCGTTCATGATCGCGGCCATGCCGAACTCGCGCACGCCGTAGTTGATGTGGCGGCCGCCGTTGGGCTTGCCCTCGGCGTCGAAGCGCAGCGCGGCCGTGCTGCTGGTGTTCGTGAGGTTGGAGCCCGTCAGGTCGGCCGAGCCGCCCAGCAGCTCGGGCAGCGACTTGGTGAAGAACTCCAGCGCGATCTGGCTGGCCTTGCGGGAGGCGACCGTCTCGGCCTTCTCGTGCGCGGCGATGGCGGCGTCCACGGCGACCTGCGCGAAGTTGGCGGGCAGCTCGCCGGCCATGCGGCGCTGGAACTCGGCGGCCAGCTCGGGGAAGGCGGCGGCGTAGGCGTCGAAGCGCTGCTGCCACTCGGCCTGCGCCGCGGCGCCGCGCTCCTTGGCGTCCCAGGCCTGGTAGGCCTGCTCGGGGATCACGAAGGGCTCGTGGCTCCAGCCCAGCTTGGCGCGGGTGAGCGCGATCTCGTCGTGGCCCAGCGCCTCGCCGTGCGCCTTGGCGGTGCCGGCGCGGTTGGGCGAGCCGTGGCCGATGTTGGTCTTGCAGATCACCAGCGTGGGCTGGCCGGTGACGGTCTTGGCCGCTTCCAGCGCCGCGTCCACGGCTTCCACGTCGTGGCCGTCGATGGGGCCGATGACGTTCCAGCCGTAGGCCTCGAAGCGCTTGCGCGCGTCGTCCACGTACCAGGGCGCAACCTGGCCGTCGATGCTGATGCCGTTGTCGTCGTACAGGGCGGTGAGCTTGTCGAGCTTCCAGGCGCCGGCCAGGGCGCAGGCCTCGTGGCTGATGCCTTCCATCAGGCAGCCGTCACCCAGGAAGACGTAGGTGCGGTGGTCGACGACGGTGTGGCCTTCGCGGTTGAACTCCGCGGCCAGCAGCTTCTCCGCCAGCGCCATGCCCACCGCGTTGGTGATGCCCTGGCCCAGCGGGCCGGTAGTGGTTTCCACGCCGGGGGTGATGCCGACCTCGGGGTGGCCCGGGGTCTTGCTGTGCATCTGGCGGAAGTTGCGCAGCTCCTCGATGGGCAGCGCGTAGCCCGTGAGGTGCAGCAGCGCGTAGATCAGCATCGAGCCGTGCCCGTTGGAGAGCACGAA